>NZ_QRBB01000002.1:300000-501858 GCF_003363135.1 Alteriqipengyuania lutimaris
GGAACGCGGCGAGGCGCGGCGCGAGCCAGTTTTCGAGCATACCGCGCGGCGCGGCGATGGCGTAGCGGTCGACCGACTGGCCCGCCTGCATCGCCGCGACGCTTTCCTCGAACCGCAGGAAGCCGTCGCGCAGCGCGTCGAGCCCGGCATGGCCTTCCTCGGTCAGCTCCAGACCCTTGCTCGTACGGCGGAACAGCACGGTGCCGAGGTGATCCTCGAGCGCGCGGATCTGCTGGCCGACGGCGGCGGGCGTCACCGCCAGTTCGTCCGCCGCCTTGGTGAAGGAGAGGTGCCGCGCGGCGGCGTCGTACACGCGCAGGGCGTTCAAGGGCAGGAGCGTGCGCTTCATGACGTGGGCAGCGCTAGCCAGCGGGGGCGCGCTCGGCAAGCCGGGTTACGCCGGAGCCGCGTCCACCGACGCCCTGCGGCATGGCAACGCCCTCACCCGACCGGCCTGCCGCAGCCTGCCGAAAGACTTTTCAGCGGGCCATCGGAAAGGCCGCGAGATTTCTCCCGAAAAAATTCGGTCCCGAGCGATCGGGAGCGAGGGAACCCGGAAGTGCGAGCGGGGCGGCGATTGCCCGCGCAGATCGCGAGGAACCGGCCATTCGCCACCAGGCCGTCGGCGGCACGTCTCCGCAGGCCGGGGGCCGGACGGCCTCGAGCGACCGCCTGCCCCAAAGTCCATGTGCAAGGTCAGGAACTTAAACCCGAATCGCCACTTTGGTTGCAGCGTACCGTGTGCAGGGGGCCTTGGTGGGAAGGCATGTGGTCCGTGATTGTCATCCTTTCGAAAAGGCTTGAATCATGGTCACTTCACAAGTTGCGAGCCAGCTCGGCAGCATCGAGAATGTCGTCGCGCTGAGCGCAGGCCAATACACCTCCGGTTCGCTCATCCTCATGGTGAGCTACGGTGCACACTTCGCTTTCATCCTCTTCTTTCTCGCAATGGCCTGGCAACTCGCGCCACGCTATCGCATCGTCCCGATCCTGTCGGCGGTCGTCATGGCCTCGGCCGGCCTGAGCCTCCTGCGCGAATTCATGATCTGGGAGGAAAGCTACGAGCTTGTCGGCGGCGTCTACAATCCCCTGGCCGAGAACACGAGCTTCACCAATGCTTTTCGCTACGGCAACTGGACGATCACCGTTCCGATCCTGCTGACCCAGCTCGCCATCGCATTCGGCCTTGCCCGGCCCGAACTGCACAAGCGCGTGGTCCGGATGATCGTGCCCGCGCTGCTGATGATCTGGACCGGCCTGTATGGGCAGTTCGGCGAAACGGGCGACTTCCTGCGGCTCAATATCTGGGGCATCATCTCGACCGTCTTCTTCGTCTGGCTGATCGTCGAGGTGCGCGGCGTGATCGGTCGCGGTGTCGCGACCAGTCCCGCCGAACTCAAGACGTGGCCGAAGAACATCTGGTGGTATTTCCTCGCGACCTGGGGGCTCTACCCCATCGCCTATGCCCTGCCCCAGCTCGGCTTTACGGGTGACGTGGTGGTCGTGCGCCAACTGCTGTTCTCGATCGCGGACATCAGTTCGAAGCTGATTTACGGCATCATCCTGAGCCGTTATGTTCTGCGTCGCAGCGCGCTGGAAGGCTATGTTCCGGCAGCCGAGGCGCTCGAAACGTCTCCGCTGGGCGCAACCGTGGCGTCGCAGCGAGGAGACTGACCGCAGTGCTGCGCATAGCGCAACCGAATGCAAGGGGGCTCCGGCTGGATGCCGGGGCCCTCGTTGCCGTTGTCGCGGTGGGTGCGGCGATTTCGGGTCAGCTGATCGGGGGCACGGTGTCTCTGGTCGTCGCCTTGGTCCTGTTCGCCGCAGGCGTGCTGCACGGGGCGGGCGACGAGAGCGCCAGCGGCATTCGCCCTTTTTCGATTCCCCACGCCGCGGCGTACATCGCGGTCGCGGCGGCCGTCGCCGCGCTCTATCTGGCCGCGCCCCTCGCAGGCCTCGTCGGTTTTCTGGCGATTTCGGGCTGGCATTTCGCGACGAGCCGGTGCGGCTTCGACCCGGCGGCGCAAGGCGCGATCGCCGCGTGCGCGCTGGGCGGTAGCGCGCTGTTCCACGGCTCGCCGACAGCGCAGGTCTTTGCTTCGATAACGGGTGGGCCCGTACCCGATCTCTTGATCGGCGGGCTTGCTGCGGTGGGTGTCGCCGGAGTGGCAGCCGCCGGCTACGCGGCTGTGCGCGGGATGCGGGGCGCATGGCATGCGATCCTCGCCGTGATGGCGGTCCTGCTGGCCGAACCCGTCCTTGCGGTGGCGCTCATCTTCTTCGTCGCGCATGCCCTTCCGGTGCAACAGGTTCAGGTCGCCCGATATGGCTTTGCCGATGTCCTGCGGGCGGGCCTGCCGACCGGTCTGCTCGCGCTCGGCGGCATCGCAGCGCTTGGCGCGCTCGCCTGGTCGGGCGTCGTCGCTCTTCCTTTCGCGGCGGCGATCGCTCTCGGGCTCGCCACGCCGCACATGCTGACCGAAGGGCTCTGACGGAGCACCCTTTCGGCCCGGGGAAAGCCTAGTGCGCCGTGGCAGGCGCGGCGAGCGGGAAGAAGGGAATGCGCACCTCGATCGGCGAGCCGTCCTCGCGGTGGAAGGTGTAGAAGCCTTCCATCGATCCGAAGGGCGTCGTCAGCGGGCAGCCCGAAACGTAGTCGTGGCTGCGGCCCGGCGTCAGCACCGGCTGTTCGCCGACCACGCCCTCGCCATCGACATGGCGCACGAGGCCCTGTGCATCGGTGATCCGCCAGTGGCGCATCATCAGCTGCACGCGCTCGTTCGAGGCGTTCTCGATCCGGATATGGTAGATCCAGAACCACTTGTTGTTCGAGGGGTCGCTCTGCTCGGGCAGGAAATTGACCGTGACCCGAACGGTGATCCCGTCGGTGGTGGCGGCATGGTCGAAGAGATGCTTCATCACGATTCGCAAGCCTAGTGGCTTTCGGGCCGAGGGCAAGGCGGGTTGCCGATGCTTGCCCACAGCCTGTTGCCGATTGGCCGCAGCCTGGCCTGCCCGTCCCGCCCCTTCGCGCTCAGGCCTTGCCGAAATCGGCGCGGGTCCCGTGGGCGGAGATCGCGGCGCACAGCGTGCGCAGCGCCACGGCATAGGCGGCGGTGCGCATGTCCGTGTCGTATTGCTTCATCGCGTCGCGGACATTGGCGGCGGCGTCGGTCATCCTGGCTTCGAGATAGTCGGACACGTCCTCGTCCGCCCAGTCGATGCCCTGGCGGCCCTGGACCCATTCGGCGTGGCTGATCGTCACCCCGCCCCCGTTGGCGAGGATATCGGGCACCACCTCGATCCCGGCATCCGCCAGCGCCTGGTCGGCGGCGGGCAGCACGGGCCGGTTGGCGAGCTCGACGATCGCCTTGCAGCGCAGCGCCTTTGCGTCTTCCCCGTCCGCGATCACGCCGCCCAGCGCGGCGAAGACCATGACGTCGCATTCGGTGGAGAGCACGTCCCTGGAATCGTCCGAGGAGGTCGCATTGCCGCCATCGAAGGCGGTGACCTTGCCGTGTTCGTCCTTCGCTTCGCTCAGCGCCTCGATATCGAGCCCGTCGGGGTCCGACACGGTGCCCGAGGAATCGGCCACCGCCACGACCCGGTGCCCGGCCTTCGCCGCGGCATCGGCGAACCAGCGCCCGGCATTGCCGAAGCCCTGCAGCGCGATGGTCAGCCCGCCCTCTTCGGCGAGGCCAGCGGGACCGCGCATCTCCTCCAGCGCAATATGCGCGCCGCGCCCGGTGGCGGGCGTGCGCCCGGGCATCCCGCCGAGCGCGACCGGTTTGCCGGTGAAGGCATGCGGCTGGATCGATCCGGCGATCTCCGAATATTCGCTGACCATCCACGCCATCTCGCGTTCTCCGGTGGCGACATCGGGCGCGGGCACATCGCGATCGGGGCCGAGAATCTTCGCCATTGCCCGGACGTAACCGCGTGCGACACGCTCCTTCTCCATGGTCGAGAGGTCGTGCGCATCGACCTCCACCCCGCCCTTGCCGCCGCCGAAGGGCAGCCCCATCAGCGCGCATTTCATGGTCATCAGGAACGCGAGCGTCTCGACCTCGTCCAGATGGACGCTCGGGTGGAAGCGGATGCCGCCCTTGGTCGGGCCGAGCGCGGAATTGTAGCGGCAGCGCCAGCCCTTGAGCGACAGGGCCGAACCATCGTCGCGCCGTATCCGCACCGAGGCGGAGAGCGTTTCGATCGGATCCTTGAGGTGCGCAACGACCTCCGCATCGAACCCGCCGAGATCAGCCGCGCGGTCCAGCCGCTCCTGCGCCGCTGCCAGATGTTCGCCCATGTGCGTGGTCTCCTGTTCCTTTTTCGCGTTTACAGGAAAGAACGTGAGGGCGCGGGGGTGTTCCGGGATGTGCCGAAAGGATGGGGGCGGGGATGAGGGAGCGGAAGCACCAGGCCCGGGGCCGACGCGGGCGAGTTGAGCAATGCCTTCCACTTCCCGTCGCCCCGGGCTTGACCCGGGACTGGTGCTTTCCTTCAGATCAACATCTCATACAGATCGTCCCAGTCGGGATTGGCCTTCTCGACCAGCTCGATCTTCCACGCGCGGTGCCAGCGCTTGATGCGCTTCTCTTGCGCGATGCAGGAATCGATCGGCTCGCCATGCTCCGCCCAGACGAGCCGCGTAAGCCCGCGCCGTGCGCAGTAATCGGAGCCTTTGCCGGAGCGATGAAGCGTCACGCGCGCCGCAATGTCGCTGGTGACGCCCACATAGATCGCGCCGCGATACCGGTCCGCCATGATGTAGACCCAGCCGCCGCGCCTTTCCCGATCCATTTGCGCAGAAGAAGACAGCACCGGGCCCGGGTCAAGCCCGGGCCGACGGGAAGGGATAGGGAAGCTATTCGACCTCTACGTCGCCCCGGGTTTGATCCGGGGTCGGTGCTTGCTAAAACCCCGCCGCTTCCAGCGCCTGGTCCATGTCTTCCTTGATGTCCTCGATATCCTCGAGGCCGACATTGATCCGCACCAGCCCCTCGGTCACGCCCATCTCGGCGCGGGCCTCTTCGCTCAGCCCGGCATGCGTGGTGCTCGCCGGGTGGCAGGCGAGGCTGCGCGAATCGCCGATATTGTTCGACAGGTCGATCAGCCGCAGCGCGTCGAGCAGGGCGTGCGCCTTCTCGCGGCTCTCCAAGTCGAAGGCGAAGACCGGACCCGTCGCGCGCATCTGCTTCAGGGCGAGCGCGTGGCGCGGGTGGCTTTCGAGGCCGGGATGGAGGATGCGCGGCACGCGCGGTTCCATCATCCGCCCCAGCGCGACCGCGTTCTGGCTCTGCCGGTGGGCACGCAGGTCGAGCGTTTCGAGTCCCTTGTGCACGACCCAGGCGTTGAAGGGCGAGAGGTTGGGCCCGGTGTTGCGCTGGAAGGGCAGCAGCACCTCGTCGATCCATTCCTTCGTCCCGCAGATCGCGCCCGCGAGCACGCGGCCTTGCCCGTCCATCAGCTTGGTCGCCGAATACGCGACCACGTCCGCGCCGAAATCCATCGGCTTCTGCAGCGCGGAGCTGGCAAAGGCATTGTCGACCACCGTCGTGATCCCGTGCGCCTTCGCGAGGCCGCAGACATGCTCCAGATCGACGATGTCGAGCGTCGGGTTGGCGGGGGTTTCGAAGAAGAAAACTCGCGTGTTGGGCCGGATCGCCGCTTCCCATGCGTCGTTGTCCGCGCTGTCGATCACGCTCGTCTCGATCCCGAAGCGCGGCAGCAGGTGGTCGACCAGCCAGCGGCACGAACCGAAGGCGGCGCGCGCGGCGACACAGTGATCGCCGGCGGACAGGCTGGCCAGCAGCGCGGCGGTCATCGCGGCCATGCCGCTCGCTTGCACGCGGCACGCCTCGGCCCCCTCCATCAGCGCGATGCGTTCCTCCAGCATCGCTACGGTCGGGTTCTGGAGGCGCGAATAGGTCATCCCTTCGGCCTCGCCCGCGAAGCGCGCGGCTACTTCGGCGGCATTGTCGTACGTATAGCCCGAGGTGAGGAACAGCGCCTCGCTCGTCTCGCCATGCTCGCTGCGCCAGGTGCCGCCGCGCACGGCCTGCGTGGCGGGACGCCACTGCGACGTGACGGAGCGATCCATTCCGGTGGTCTTCTTCATGGCCCCGCCGCTTAAGGCGGCGACCGGTCGCCCGCAAGCGGGGCTTTCGCTCCGCGGCTCTGCCCACCGACCGCACAAACGAAACGGGGCCCCGCGAAGGAGGCCCCGTTCTTCTTTGTCGCAGGTGGACCCGCCTTATGCGCTGACCGAATCGTCTCCGTCGTCGTCGGTCAGTTCCTTCAGACCGAAGATCAGCGCGGCGCCGATCGCGACGCCGAGCGCGGCACCGGCAATGCCGTTCATGCCCGCGAGGTCTTCGGCCTCGGAGACCGGAGCGGCGATGCGCGTCTGGGTGGCACTCGCCTGCGCGGCGAGCGGCGCGGTGGCGATGGCGGCGGCGCCGGCGATGATGGCAAGCTTACGGATAGGCATTGAGACACTCCCTCGATAGATCACGAATGCGCGCGCTAGGCGTGCTGCATTGCAAAATCACTACGGCGGCCGAAAAAATCTCGCACGGGAAAATCGCGTGGCCGCACAAGATTGCGTCTCGCGCGTGTCCTCCGGGCCGCAACTTCGCGGCGGCGGGAGCGGCGCACTCCGCGCGCGACCGCCGATCGCGTGGCGCAATGGCAACGCTCGCGATGCATAAGCACCACGCCGCTTGATGGTGCCGACGCGCGCCCTTAACGCTGGCTCCACCATGAGCCATGCGCGCGCCGACCGCATCCCGCAACGCGATCCCCTGCTGGCCTCGATCGGCCTCGCCATGGCGTTCTTCGGCCTGTGCCTGTGGCGGCTGTGGCTGCCGAGCGGGCCCTATTTCGACGAAATTCACTACCTGCCCGCCGCGCGCGACCTGCTGACGGGGTACGAATACCGCAATCCCGAGCACCCGCCGCTGGGCAAGGAGATCATCGCTGCCGGGATCGGGCTGCTGGGCGACAATGCCTGGGGCTGGCGGTTCTTTTCCGCGCTCGCCGGATCGCTTGCGCTGTTCGCCGCGATGCGCGGGCTGTGGCACGCGAGCCGCAGCCGCGATGCGGTGCTCGCCTATGGCGTGCTGCTGGCGACGGGTTTCCTGCTGTTCGTCCACGCCCAGATCGCGATGCTCGACATCTTCATGGTCGCCTTCTTCCTCGCCGCGCTGTGGCAGCTCGCCGCGGCCTTCCGGAACGTGGCGACCGGGCGCGCGCGGGTGCATCTGGCGGCGGCGGGCGTGGCGCTGGGCTGCGCGATCGCGTCGAAGTGGAACGCCGCGCCGCTCGCGCCCATGCTCGGCCTGTTCTTCCTCGCCGCACGGCTGTGGGCGGTCGGCCCGGCGCGCGCGCTGACCGCACGCGATGCGGCGCCGGTGCGCGGCGTCGGCCTGGTCGAGGCGGCGCTGTGGCTCGGCCTGCTGCCAATGCTCGTCTATGCCGCGACCTTCTGGCCCGCCTTCCAGGTCGAGGGCGGACCTTTCGACGGGATGGGCCTGATCGGCGCGCACCGCCACATGCTCGAGTTGCAGCAGAGCGTGAAACAGGGCCATCCCTACCAGTCGACCTGGGCCCAGTGGGTGCTCAACACCCGCGCGATCTGGTATCTCTACGAGGTGACCGACGGCGCGCAGAGGGGCGTGATGCTGATCGGCAATCCGCTGACCATGATGCTGGGGCTGGCGGGCGTCGCATGGTGCGGCTGGGCGGCCGTGGCAGCGCGCCGGGCGGACGCTGCGGCGGTCTTCGTGCTCTATGCCGCCAGCATCGGTTTCTGGATGATCGCGGCCAAGCCGATCCAGTTCTACTACCACTATTTCCTGCCGAGCTGCTTCCTGCTCGCAGGGCTGGCGCTGGCGATCGCGTGGCTGAAAGCGCGCGGGATCGCCTGGGCCTACTGGCTGGCGCTGGCGGGCAGCGTTGCGGTGTTCGCGTATTTCTACCCGATCCTGAGCGCAGCCGAGCTGGAAGGCGAGCAGGCGTTCAACTTCTGGATGTGGCGCGACGGGTGGCGCTAGGTTGTCCTCCCGGTTTTCGCGAAGCGCAAATGGGGAGGTGGCAGACGCCGCGAGGCGGCTGACGGAGGGGCGAGGTGTGGCTTGTCCCCCTCCACCCCGAGCCGCGGTCCGCGTCTCGCGGTCCCCCTCCCCACCTGGCCTGCGGCAAGGCGGGGAGGAACCCCCTAAACCCGCCCCCACACGAACCGGTTCGACAGCGCGTAATTCCACACCGCACCGACCACGATCCCCGCCAGGGCGGCGAGCACCCAGTTGATCCCGCGCATCTGCAGGAAGCTCGCCAGCGCCACGTTGGCCAGCGCACCGACCGCGCAGGCCGTGCAGAACACCGCCCAGCCGCGCAGCCACGCGAGGCCCGTGCGCAGCCGCTTGTCGCGATAGGTCAGCCAGTTGTTGAGCCAGAAGTTGAAGGTCATCGCGGCGAAGGTGGCGAGCGCCTGCGCCTTCCAGAAGGTCGCGGTCATGCCGGGGTAGAAGAGCGCAAGCACGCCCATGTGGACCAGCACCCCCGCCCCGCCGACCGTGCCGAACAGCGCAAAGCGCGTGGGCACGATCCGGCCCAGATAGCGCTCGTACAGCATCACGAGGAATTCGAAGGCGACCGCGCGGTCGAGCTTGCTTTCGCCGCTGCGCCGCGCGCCGAAGCGCATCGGCACTTCGGCCACCCGCAGCCGCTCGGGCGAGACGGCGAGGATATCGAGCAGGATCTTGAAGCCGATGCCCGACAGGCGCGGGGCGAGCGCGCGCAGCCTTGCGGTCTCGATCATGAAGAACCCGCTCATCGGATCGGACAGATCGACCCCGGTGAGCATCCGCGCCAGCCGGTTAGCGAGGCGCGATCCGCGTTCGCGCCGCGCGCTCGACAGGCCGTCGGCGCTGGCTCCTTCGGCGAAGCGCGAGGCGACCACCAGGTCGGCCCCCTCGCCATCAATGGAGCGCAGCTTTTCGAGCATCGGCGGGATCAGCGCGGGGTCGTGCTGGTGGTCGGCATCCATCACCGCGATCACCGGCGCTGCGGTCGCGCAGGCCCCCTCGATCACCGCCGAGGCGAGGCCGCGGCGCCCGATCCGCTGGATCGCCCGGACGCGCGGGTTCGCCTGCGCGAGCGCGCGGGCCTCGTCCGCCGTGCCGTCGCGGCTGTCGTCGTCGACGATCACCGCTTCCCAGTCGAGCCCGTCCAGCGCCGCCGCCAGCCGCTCGATCATCGGCGCGAGATTGTCGCGCTCGTCGAGCGTGGGCAGGATGACGGCAATGTCGGGCAACGCGCTCCCCCCAGGCGATCGCTTCAGGCAATTCGGGCCAGCCGCTCGAGCAGCCGACCGCGCGCGGCCATAGCATCGCCGCGCCGGTCGGCAAGCAGGTAGCGCTCCAGCGCGGGGCCGAGCCTGCGCAGCGCGTCGAGCGTTTGCGGCAGGTCGCCCGCCTCGGGCTTCATCCCGCCGTAGCCGAGCTCGCGCAGCAGTAGCGCCTCGTAGGAGAGCAGCGCGGGCGCCCAGCCGCGCGCCGAGGGGGCATGGCAGATCGCATCGAGCAATCCGCCCAGCGCGTCGTGGAGGCTGGGATAGGGATTGCGCTCGGGCAGGGTCGAGGCGGTCAGCGCGGTCACCCAAAGAATCGCGGCTGCGGGCAGCGGCTCGTTCAGCCACGGCGCGCGGCTGGTCACCAGCTCGACCTTTCCGAAGGGCAGCTGGCTGGCCGAGCGCGCGCGGATATCCGCCTCCACCGCGTTGCCCGGAATGACGACCGGCCGCAGCCGCCGCCCCTGCCCGCCCGCAACATAGGCCGCGACCAGCCCCGCCTCATGCGTCAGCGCGCGCAGGATCACCGCATTCTCGCCATGCGGCCGCGCGGCGAGGACGATGGCGGGAGCTCTCAGGTGCATGGTCTTTTCCCATAGCCCGTCGCCCCTGCGTAGGCAGGGGCCCAGATGCGGCCTCCACCGGCGCTACGCATTGATCGTCTCGAAAAGGTCGTTCCAGTCGGGATTGTCACGCCGGATCAACTTCAGTTTCCACTGGCGCTTCCAGCGCTTCACCGACTTCTCGCGCTTTATCGCGTCCTCGATCCGGTCGTAGTGTTCGAGGTAGACCAGCCGTGTAAGACTCCATTTCCGGCAGAACTCGGATCCCCGACCTTCCCGATGCGCCATCATTCTGGCTGGCAGATTGGCAGTCACCCCGATGTAGAGCGTCCCGTGCGGCGCATTCGTCATGATGTAGACCCAGCCGCCGTGCATGGGGTGCGAATATCTCAGGGCAGTCGGTTTGGCGAGGTTTCGCATGCCGAGAGGTCAGCTAGGCCCCTGCCTGCGCAGGGGCGACGGGAAATTGGTTCAGGCGTCGCCCCTGCGAAGGCAGGGGTCCAGATAACATCAGCGCCCCGGATCGCTCGGCGATCGGCTCAAAAAGAGTTTCGGCATGCTGACTGTGAGGACCTCGGCCCACCCGGGGGCCCGGCACACGAAAACCTACCCCTACCCCGCCAGCGTTTCCTTCGACGCCTTCACCGCCATCGAGCGCGGGCGGCCCAGCGACCAGTTGGCCTGCATCCGCACTTGCGGATTGGGGGCGCACCAGATTTCGCCGGTCGCGTCGATCGCGGTGACCCAGAGCAGGCTGTGCTCTTGCCCGTAGTCGATGACGCCGAGAGCATGGCCGTCGCCCTTGCCGAGCACGTGGAGCGGGATGGGGGGATCGAGTTGGGTGAACATGTCGCGAAGACCTCTCTTGCGAGAAACCAAACGCGGGGCGCGGCCTGGCGCACCCGATCCATCATTTCCTAGTTTTCAGCGTAAAGGCGCGGCTTTGCCGCCGGTGCGCAAGGCTACTTGGCCTTCGCTTCCAGCGCGTCGAGCCGCTTGGCCAGCGCCTCGTTCTCGGCGCGGGCCTTGGCGGCCATTTCCTTGACCGCGTCGAATTCCTCGCGGCTGACGAAGTTGAGCCCGCCGACAGTTTCCTTGATCCGCTCGCGCGCGGTTTCCTGCGCCTCGCGTGTCATCCCGGCGAAGGTGCCCGCGGCACCGTTCACGAGCTTCACGAAATCGGCGATGATCGGGTTCTGGCTCTGCATGCGGCCAGAAATGGCTTGCGGGCCCCGGTTTGTCCAGAGCCCGCGCGCGCTCCCCTCACAAATCTATCCGCTGCACCGCGCCGGTCGTCTCGGCGCCGTCCGCCTCGGGGTTCATCCGGAGGATGTCGTAATTGAGCACGGCGGCGAAGATGCTCCACGCGAGGTACGGGATCAGCAGGGCCGCGGCGAGCTTTCGCACGCGGAAGAACAGCACCATCGTGATCGCGATCATCGCGCACAGCCCGGCGATGAGGTAGAAGGCGTAGGTGATCTCGTGCTGGCCGAAGAACAGCGGGGTCCACGCGAGGTTCATCGCGAACTGGACGATGAAGGCGATGATCGCGATTCCGCGCCCCCTCGCCCCCCAGGCCGAGCACACCATGGCGAAGGCGAGCCCCATCATGACGTAGAGAATGCCCCAGGCGATGGGGAACAGGCTGGCATCGGGGTAATAGTCCGGCTTGGCGAGCGCCGCGAACCACGGATCGCCCTCCCCGGTCCCGGCCAGCTGGCCCGAAAGAAAGCCGAGCAATACGACGGCGGGCACGAGGAACAGTGCCCATCTGATGAAGCTGGCGCGCAGTTGCGCGCGCGAGGCCAGCGTTGTCATGAGTCCTCCAGAGGGGGATATTTCACGACTCGCCTAGGCATTCGACCCCCCGACCGACAACCTAAGTTGCAGGGCCTATACCGAATTGGCACGCGGGCTGCACCTATTCCTAAGACCATTTTTTTAAGGTCGTCGTGCGGACACTAGAAACTCGACATTGCCCTTGGGCCCGGTGATCGGGCTTTCGACGATGCCCTGCACCTGCCAGCCGTTCGTTTCGAGCCAGTGACGCACCTCTTCGCACACCCGTTCGTGCAGCGCGGGATCGCGCACGACGCCGCCCTTGCCCACCTCCTCGCGCCCGACCTCGAACTGCGGCTTGATCAGGCTGACGAGGCGGCATTGCGGCGCGGCGAGTTCCAGCGGGCGCTCGAGCACCTTGGCCATGCCGATGAAGCTCGCATCGCACACCACCCAGTCGCAGGCTGCATCGATCTGCTCCGGTGTGAGGATGCGCGCGCTGGTCTGCTCGAGCACGGTGACGCGCTCGTCCTGCCGCAGCTTCCAGGCGAGCTGGTTGGTCCCAGAATCGACCGCGAATACGCGGGCCGCGCCGCGTTGCAGCAGCACGTCGGTAAAGCCGCCGGTCGAGCTGCCGATATCCATCGCCACCGCTCCGGTCGGATCGAGATCGAAGGCGTCGAGCGCGTGGGCGAGCTTCATCCCGCCCCGGCTGACCCACGGATGGTCGCGACCGCGCACCTCCAGCTGGGTATCCTCGGCCACCGCCTGGCCCGGCTTGGCGATCTTGGTCTCGCCTGCAAAGACCAGCCCCGCCATGACGAGCGCCTGCGCACGCGCGCGGCTTTCGGCCAGCCCGTGCTCCACCAGCATCTGATCGACCCGCATCTTCTTCGCCATGGGCATCCTGTAGTCGAAGTCCACATGCGTGAACACTTGCGCCTCCCACCCCGAGGACGCCTGCCGGAAAACGAAGACGCATTAGCCATGGACCCCCATCGGCTCCAAGCGCATTAATGGCACTATGAGCAAACCCCGCATCGCCTCCCCCGCCCGTATCGCCCTTGCCGTCTCGCTGCTGGCGGTGACCTGCTGCCAGACGCCCGAGCCGCCGCCGCCCGCGCCTGCGCCCGCCCCGCCGCCGGTCGCCGCGCCCGCGCCGGCACCCGAGCCGGTTCCGGTGGAAGAGAACTGGATCGACCGCCCGCAGACGGCGGGCGACTGGAGCTATCTGGTCGAGCCCGACGAAACGCTGGCGGTGTTCGGAACGCCCGGCACGGCGAAGCTCGTCATCGCGTGTGACCTCGGCACCCGCGAGGTCGGCATCGTGCGGCCCACCTTGGCCCCGATGCAGGGCCAGGTCGCGATGCGGATCAGCACCGAGACGATCTCGCGCCCGATGCTGGCGACGCCCGCATCGAATGCGCCCGCGCGGGTGATGGCGACACTCGACGCGCGCGATCCGTTGCTCGACGCGATGGCGATCACGCGCGGGCGCTTCGCCGTGGAGGTCGAGGGGCAACCCGGCCTCTACGTGCCCGCCTGGGCCGAAGTGACGCGCATCATCGAAGACTGCCGCTGAAGTACAGCGCCGCCACAGCCTGAACATCGGAACGTGGGGGAGCGAATTGCCTGCCGCGCGGACGCTATCCGCGTCCGGCAGCGGGGGTTCTTTTCGCGAGCGCACAAGTATGACGGGGAAAAAGATATTTACAAGGCTTGTGCTGGCGAATCAGGTGACTCAAAAAGGAACCTGAGAGCGGCGGTGCACGACGCTTCTCGGCCCCCGGTGATACGGTGCGGGTCTTGGCTTACAAGCGCGAAAGGAGGTGATCCGATGTCTCATGGTTCAGCAGAGAGGTCGGCAAGTTTCCGCGCGAGGCACTATCGGTAAAGTCGCATACCCTTAGAGGCTTCGTGGGCGGCACTTCCTGGCCGCTGACCATGAAAGGGCGATCCATCCCCACCATTCGCAGGCGGGCTGGGTCGCCCTTTTCATTTGCGTCGCCCTTTTCAGCTGCGGGGCGCGAGGGCGCGATCGAAAGCGATCCGGAGCCATGCCGGATGGCAAGAGATGGTCGCCAGCACCTTGGCCCGCACGGCACTGCGGAACGACGCGCAACCGCCCGGCAAGCGCGATCCGATCATCGCGCCCTGCCGATTTCGGTCGCCCGAGCGCGCGGGTTCAGCGTCGCCGGATCTCGATCCGCTCGCTCGAACGGGCCTCGTCGAAGCGTTTCGCCGCCTCGGCATCGCCCGCCACCTTGGCCAGCAGGAAGCGCGTGACCAGCGCTATCGCTTCGTCGTATCCGTCCTCCTCCCCGTAGACGAAGGAATGGTCCGACCCCTCGACCAGAAGCAGCGTGTGGTCGCCTTCGGGCAGCGCTTCGAATTGCGCGACCTGCACCTGCGGATCGCCTGCGAAGGGCTGCGCGACATCCTGCGGCCCGGTGATCGTGAGCGTGGGCACGGCGACCGTATCATAGGCGCCGGGGGTCCCGGTCAGCCCGGGGATCGGGCCGGGAGAGGAAAACATCACCACCGCCTTCATCGCCGGGACGCGGGCGCCGAACATGGGATCGAGCGCGCCGCCGCCCATCAGCGCGATCAGCGAGCCATAGCTGTGGCCTACGCCCGCCAGCGCAAGCCCGGGATGGAGTTCGGCAGCATACGCCGAAACGGCGTTCAGGTCGGCGGTGCGGCTGATGAAGGCCGCACGGATATCCTCCCGCTCCGCCTCGGGAATCGTGAGAGAATCGCCGTGGCGCGGCGCGAGCACGACGAATCCCGCCTCCTGCAATGCACCGATCAGCGGCGCGAGCCTTTCAGGCGAGGAGCCCGCGCCATGCGAGAGGAAGATCGCCGCGGCGGGCTCGCCGACCGCATCGAAGACCGACAGGTCGAGAGTGCGCCCGCCCACGGGCAGCGCGACATGCCGGGCGGACGGGAGCGCCGCAGACCCCGCTTGGTCCGGGGCAGCCTGCTGGGCGACCATCGGCGCTGCGCACGCCTGCAAGGCCAATGGTGCGAGCAAACACAGCAGCAGCGGACGCAAGGGACGCATAGAATTTCTCTCCGGAAGGACTGCGAAAGGCTATTGCGTCCGGCCGCCGCGCACAAGCGCGATGACGTTGCGAATACCGCCTGACGGCGCGGGGCCGCCCGATCTCATCGCGCAATGATCGGAAAGATTTTGCGTCGTATCGTGAAATATTTGTCAGACCCCCTTGCCCCGCGCCGCGTGCGCGCATAACCGCCTCGACCAAGGAGACCAGAGCCCTATGGCCGATACGCCGATGATCGATTTTGCCCACCTGCCCCACCCGGCCCCCGTCCCGTCCGAAAGCCGCGACGAGGCGCTGACGGACCCGGGTTTCGGGTCGATCTTCACTGACCACATGGTGACGATTGCCTTCGATGCGGACCGCGTGGAGCGGGGCGAAGACGGCTGGCACGATGCGAAGCTTCGCCCGCGCGAGCCGATCGCGCTCGATCCGGCGGCGGCCGTGCTGCATTACGCGCAGGAAATCTTCGAAGGGATGAAGGCCTATCGCTGGGAGGACGATTCCGTCGCGCTGTTCCGGCCCGAGCAGAACGCGCGCCGCCTCAATGCCAGCGCGCGGCGCATGGCGATGCCCGAACTGCCCGAGGAGCTGTTCCTCGAATCGATCCGCCAGCTGGTCGCGAAGGATCGCGACTGGATGCCCACGGTCGAAGGCGGATCGCTCTACCTGCGGCCTTTCATGTTCGCGACCGAAGCTTTCCTCGGCGTGCGCCCGGCGCGCGAATATCTCTACTGCCTGATCGCAAGCCCGGTCGGTAGCTATTTCAAGTCGGGCGTGAAGCCGGTCGACGTGTGGGTCAGCCGCGATCACACGCGCGCGGCCCCCGGCGGCACCGGCGCGGCGAAGACCGGCGGCAACTACGCCGCAAGCCTCGTGCCGCTGGCCGAAGGGACCAAGCAGGGCTGCCAGCAGACCGTCTTCCTCGATGCCGTCGAGAAGAAGTGGATCGAGGAGCTTGGCGGCATGAACCTGTTCTTCGTGTTCGAGGACGGCAGCGCAATCACCCCTCCGCTGACCGGCACGATCCTGCCCGGCATCACGCGCGACAGCCTGATCCAGATGCTGCGCGACGAAGGGCTGCAGGTGCGCGAGGAACCCTATTCGATCGACCAGTGGCACGCCGATGCGGCGAAGGGCGATTTGATCGAGACCTTCGCCTGCGGCACCGCCGCGGTCGTCACGCCCGTGGGTAGCGTCAACGGGCCCGACGGCACCTTCACCATCGGCAGCGGGGGGACCGGGCAGCTGACCCAGAAGATGCGTGACCGGCTGGTCGCCATCCAGATGGGCACCGCGCCCGATCCGCATGGGTGGGTGACGAAGCTGGACTGAGAGGGCTCAGGCGCTCTGGCTGAGCCCATCGGCGATCCCGACACGTCCGCCCGGGCTGCCAGCCGGACGATGTTCCGCCCCGCGGTCTTCGCCGCATAGAGTGCCTCGTCGGCGCGGTCGATGAGTGCATCGGCAGACAGGGAGGCGGGCGACAGGGCGTCGGGCGACAGGGCGACATTCTGCCGCAAGGCCACGCCGATGCTCACGCTCAGCGTGACGCGCCCGCCAATGTCGAGCGTCACGGGACGTTGCGCCACCGCCCGCCGCGCGCGGTCGGCGAGGATCAGCGCCTCTTCCTCGCTGCAGTGTTCGACCACGGCCACGAATTCCTCGCCTCCGAAGCGCGCCACGGTGCCCCCGACCTCCGCGAACTGCTTCTCCAGCTCGGTCGCGACCTGCTTGAGCGCGCGATCGCCCGCAACGTGGTCATGCGTGTCGTTGAACTGCTTGAAGTGATCGACGTCGATCATCATCACCGCCAGATCGTCGCCCTGTTCGCTCGCCGCGCGAAAGGCGGTGTGGAAGATCCGCTCGAAATAGCGGCGGTTGGGCAGTCCGGTGAGGTCGTCGCGGTGCGAGAGTTCGCGTAGCTGCTCGTTCGCTTCCATCAGCCGGTCCGCGGCGAGCCGGCCGCGCACGGCATAGAGGAAGTTGCGGTCCTTGAGCGTCGCAGTGCGGAACGGCACGGCGAGCGCGACGAGACTGATCGCCGAAAGATAGGCGAGCAGCGCAAAGGCCTCGCGCGCGCGGGGAGGCGGCAGGACGGCCCAGACGGTCCACAACACCGCCAGCGAAAGGAAGACGAGGACCGCGATCGACCCGGGTCGAAGCGGCACGACCACCACGGCCAGGACTACGATCAGCGCCGCGCCCATGACGTATTCGTCCTGCGGCACGGCGCCGTTGTGCATCCCGAGATATCCCGCCACGCCCGCGAAGCAGACGGCGGAGAGGATCGAGGTCCAGCGCTGGAACGCCCAGCCCCCGCGCAAGGCGGCATAGATCGCGAGAAGATAGGCCGGAACCACCAGGCCAAGACGCAGGACCAGCCCCTCCCCGAACATCTCCGGGCCGTTCGAATAGTCGAGCGGCACGCAGAAAATGCAGGAGATAAGCGCGATCGCGTTGATGAAAGCGAGTTCGCGCCGACGGCGCGGCACCTGCTCGTCGCGCCACATCTGGCGCAACGCGGCTGGCCACTGGGCAAAGTGCAGGCCTTTGTCCGCAGCCTGCTCCACGTGGCGGAGATTCGATTCGGGATTCACGCGCGGGACGCTACGCCCGGCAGGTTAACATGCCGCTTCCGCGCGTCCGCAGCGGCGATGCTACATCCGCGGCCGGGTGAGGAAGCGCCTCGAGAACGTCTCGCTCGGCCGGATGACGATGATCGCCACGCCCGCCAGCGCGATCCCCGAGCCGAGCAGTAGCCGTCCGCCCACGACGTCGTTGGTCAGCCATGCGCCCAGCCCGATCGTCATCAGCGGGTGCAGCAAGGTGAGCGGCACGACGAGGTTCGCCTCGAACTTCTGGAACAGGACGAAATAGGTGCCCGTCGCCGCGATCGAGACAACCAGTGCAGCGAAGACCAGGCACCCGGCGAGCGCCCAGGGCGCGGCCGCGAAACTCGCCACTTGCCCCTGCTCGACCGCGAAGGACAGCGGCAGCAGCACCATCGTGGAAGCCACCGCCGCCCACGCCTGCAGCGTCATCGCGGGCATATCGAGCCTCTTGACGAAGACCGCGCCGAGCGCGCCGACGAGGGCCGAAACGAAGACCAGCATCGCGCCGCCGCTCGCCGCCATCGCACCCTTGGAAAGGATCGCCAGCAGCACGCCGCCGAAGGCGAGCACCATGCCCAGCGCACGCCGCCAGCGCACGGTCTCGCCCAGGAAGACGATCGCGAACAGCACGGTCATCGGGGCGCCCACCAGCCCGATCGCGCCCGCCGTCGCCGGATCGGCGGTCTGCAATCCCATGAAGAGGAGCGCGAAGGACCCGCCGCTGATCGCCAGCCCGACCGCGAGGACTGCGGGGAGGCGCGGCGGAATGCTGCGGACCAGCAGCGGCACCAGCACCAGCACGACGATGGCCGAACGCAGACCGGCGAAGAAGAGCGGCGGCATGGCGAGATCGTCCACCGCAAGCTTGCCGACGATCACGTTGAGCGCCCATGCAAGATTGCACAGCACCATCAGCCCTATCGACCACGCGGGCACGGCTCAGTCCTCCGTATGGGGAACGTTGCTTTCCAGTTCGGCGAGCCACACGTCGGCGACCGCATCGCTCGGCGCGCGCCAGTCTCCCCGCGGGCTCAGCGCCCCGCCCATCGAGACCTTGGGCCCGTTGGGCATGGCGCTACGCTTGAACTGGCTGAAACCGAAGAAGCGGCGGCAGAACACCTCCAGCCATTGGCGAATCTCGCCCAGCGAATAGGTGCGTTTGGCATCCTCGGGGAAGCCCAGCGGCCAGCCGTGGGTCTCGATCTCGCGCCAGGCCTGCCACGCGAGGAAGGCGACATGGCTCGGGCTGTGGCCGTAGCGGGCGATGTGATGGAGGAAGAAATCGTGCAGCGCGTAGGGGCCGATCTGGTCCTCGGTGCTCTGCATTTCGCCGTGCTCGCCCGCCGGGACCAGCTCGGGGCTGATCTCGGTGCCGAGCACGTCTTCGAGGACCTCGTTCAGCTCGTGGCCGAACTGGTCGGTGTCGATCATCCAGCGCATCAGGTACTGGATCAGCGTCTTGGGCACGCCCGAATTGACGCCGTAATGGCTCATCTGGTCGCCCACGCCGTAGGTGCACCAGCCGAGCGCCATTTCGGACAGGTCGCCGGTGCCGATCACGAAGCCGCCGTGGTGGCCCGCGAGGCGGAAGAGGTAATCGGTGCGAAGGCCCGCCTGCACGTTCTCGAACGTGGTGTCGTAGACCTCTTCGCCGCCATCCGCTCCCTTGTCTGCGTAGGGGTGGCCGATATCGGCCAGCATGCGTTCCGCCGCCGGAGTGATGTCGATCGTCTCGGCAGTGATCCCCGCCGCCTTCATCAGCCTGAGCGCGTTGTCCCTGGTCGCGTCGGACGTGCCGAAGCCCGGCATCGTATAGCCGCGAATGTCGCTGCGCGGACGCCCGAGCCGGTCGCACGCAATGCACGCGACGAGCAGCGCGTGGGTCGAATCGAGCCCGCCCGAAATGCCGAGCACGAGACTCTTGGCGCCCGTCGCCTCGATCCGGCGCATCAGCGCATCGACCTGGATGTTGACCGCCTCGTAGCAATCCTCGTGCAGCGTGTCGGGATCGGCGGGGACGAAGGGATAGCGGCGGATCTTGCGACGGAGCCCGATGTCGCCGGCGGTCGTGTTGTGGGTGAAGGCGACGCGGCGATACCAGTCCTCGGGCCGTCCGGCAGCCTCGGCGGCGTCGTGGAAGGTGCCGTTGCGCGTGCGGTCGTTGACGATCCTTGCCGTATCGATGTCGGTCACGCACAGCTCGGCCTGGCGGTCGAAGCGTACGCTTTCCTTCATCAGCTGGCCCAGCTCGTAGATCACCCCCTGCCCGTCCCACGCGAGGTCGGTGGTGCTCTCGCCATGTCCGCTCGCGGAATAGGCATAGGCGCACATCCCGCGGCTGGAGGCGGACGCGCAGTGCAGGTGGCGGTCGGAGGCCCGGCCGATGGTGACGGGCGAGGCGGAAAGATTGCACAGGATCGTCGCACCCGCCATCGCGGCCATCATGCCGGGCGGCTGCGGTGCCCAGAAATCCTCGCAGATCTCCATTCCGAAGACGAAGCCCGGCAGGTTCTCGGCGGCGAAGATCACGTCGGTGCCGAACGGCGCTTCGTGACCGGCGATGGTCACGTCGAGCCCGTGGCAATTGTGCCCGCGCGTGAACTGCCGCTTCTCGTAGAATTCGCGGTAATTGGGCAGGTAGCTCTTGGGCACCACGCCCAGCAGGCGGCCATTGGCGATCGCCAGCGCGCAATTGTAGAGCCGCGCGCCGCGCTGCACCGGCGCGCCCACGATCAGCACCGGGGTCAGCCCCGCGCTTCCTTCGACGATCCGCCCGATTGCGGCGGCGGCGGCATCGATAACGGCGGCCTGCAGGTGCAGATCGTCGATCGCGTAGCCGGTCACGCACAGCTCGGGATAGACGGCGAGATCGACGCCCGCCTCGTGCGCGTGCGCCGCTTCGGTCAGGATACTGTCGGTATTGCCGCTAATGTCCGCCGGGCGAACGAAGGGCGTACAGGTCGCCACGCGCACGAAGCCGTGCGTGTGCAGATCGAAGAAGGGATGTGCGCGCTCACCCATGACGGCGAGCCTGTGCCCGCCTCAGGCGCCGGACACAAGGGGCTGCGCGCCATCGCCCAGGTTCGCGGGCCCCTCGCCGCCGCCGACGCTGGTCAGCGTGACGATGCACCCGGCGTCGCTAACGTCCAGCTCGTGCTCGGCCTCGGCTTGGCGGGCGAAGGTGCGCATCAGGCTCTTGCCGAGCCCGCCATCCTCGGCACTGACGGCGGCGGTGCCCGCCCCATTGTCGCGCACTTCCAGCCGCCAGTCGGCCTTGGTCCCGTCCAGCACGACGCTCAGGTCACCCGAACGCCCGTCGGCAAAGGCGTATTTCGCGGCATTGGCGAGCGCTTCGTTGAGGAACAGGCCAATCGCCACCGCCTGCTCGCGCGGAAGCGCAATCGGCGCGATCCGCCGCGTCACCGCGATATTCTCGTCGAACGAGGCATCGAGCAGATGGTCGACCACGTCCTCGAGATAGCTCGCCATGTCGATATCGCCTTCCTGCCGGTCGGCCTCGTCGACCGCGAGCTGGGCGTAGGCGCGGCTGAAGGAGAACACGCGGTTGGCGGCGGCTTCCAGCGCGGCGGCGGCGGCGGGATTGTCCTGCCGGCGCTTCTGCAGTTCGATCATGCTGGCGACGAGCGCGAAGTTGTTCTTGGTGCGATGCTGAAGCTCGGCCATCAGCCAGCGCCGCCGGTCGAGCGAATCGTGCAGCTCCGCCTCGCGCACGCGCACCGCGGCACGGAAGATTTCGGCCAGCACCACGACGATGCAGCAGGACACGAAGTTGATCAGCACGCGCGCGGTGTCGCCTTCCTGCTCGAACGCGAAGGACCAGGTGAAGGGCAGGACGACGTACCACGCCCACAGGAAGGACACGATCAGGCACACGATCCCCGCCCACTGCCGACCGAACAGCGTGGCGATGAGGACGGTGGGATAGACGAGCGCGAAGGGGCCGGAGGTGGGCGCGACCATGTCGATCAGCGCACGCAGGCCGATCATCGCGATGGCAAGGCACAGGCCGAACACGAATTGCGGCACAAGCGGCGGAACGTTCGCCGGCATGAAATTGGCCGCGTCGATCGCGGTCATCCTGTGGTTGGGCAACTCTGTTCTCTTCTCACGCCAAAGGCCGCGCCAAGTGTCCGATAAGCACCGGCGCAGGGTCTTTTAGCACCGCAAAATCAAAGATGCGACTGATCTATATCAAGTTGCCAGGCCGGGCCTTATGCGGCGAGCAGACCGGAGATCGAAGGCGCATCCTCAAGGAAGGAAATCAGCCCGCGCTCCTCGCGCGACAGCCACTTAGTGCGCCGCGGCAGTGCCAGCCCCTCGCGCCATTCGCCCTGCCGGTCCATCAGGTCGAACACGGCCGGGTGGATATAGCTCTTGCGGGTGATCGCGGGGGTGTTGCCCAGATGCTCGGCAACGCTTTCGGTCAGGTACTTGATCGTCAGGTCCTGCTTCGCGCCCGCGAGCAGGCCGAAGGCCATCGCGCTCGCATGCCAAGTGCGGAAGTTCTTGGCGGTGAAGTCCGCGCCCATGGTGTCGCGCAGATAGGCGTTGACGTGGGTCGAGGTGATGTCGCGCACGGCCTGGTCGCCTTCATCGACGAAGGAGAACAGGTCCTGCCCGTCGAGATCCTGCATCTGGCGCACGATCCTGGCGAGGTGCGTGTCGGTCAGCCGCAGGTCGCGATGCTTGCCCGACTTGGCCTTGAACCGGAAACGCAGCGTCTTGCCGCGCACGGTGACGTGGTGGCTCTTGATCGTGGTCGCGCCGTAGCTGCCATTGTCGCGCGCATAGGTGTCGTTGCCGATGCGGATCGCACCGAGATCGAGCAGGCGCACGGTTCCGGCAAGCGCGCGCTGCAGGCCGAGGTCGCGCGCGGCCAGATCGTCGGCGACGCGCTTCCTCAGCAGCGGCAGGCGGTTGCCGAAGGCGAGGCAGCGATCGAACTTCTCGCTATCGCGCAGCGCGCGAAAATCGGGGTGGTAGCGATATTGTTTGCGGCGCTTCGCATCGTAGCCGGTCGCGAGGATATGGCCGTTGGGAGCGGGACAGAACCAGCAATCCTCGTAGGCGGGCGGCAGCGCGATGGCGTTGAGACGCTCGCGCTCGGCAGTGTCGCGGATCAGCCCGCCGTCGGCGTCGTAATAGGCCCAGCCCTTCCCCGCACCCTTGCGGGTGATGCCGGGCAGGCTGTCGTCGACAAAGATCAGCTTGGTCGTGCGCGAGTTCATCTTGGCGAGGAAAGCTCCGGCGCGCGCTTGCGGTTCCCCCGCCCGCGCCCACATGGACCAAAGCATGTTATCGCGAGCCCCTTATCGCGGGCCACGTCAGGAGCATTTTTCATGAGCGAATATACGCCGCCGAAGGTCTGGACATACGACGCCGAGAACGGCGGCAGGTTCGCCAATATCAACCGCCCCACCGCCGGCGCGCGCGAGGACAAGGTGCTGCCCGCAGGCACGCATCCCTTCCAGCTCCACTCGCTTGCCACGCCCAACGGCGCGAAGGCAGGGATCATGCTCGAGGAACTGCTCGAGGCCGGACACGCTGCCGAATACGACGCCTACACGATCAATATCGGCGAGGGGGAGCAGTTCGGCTCCGGCTTCGTCGCGATCAACCCCAATTCGAAAATTCCCGCGCTGGTCGACCGCACTGGCGAAGCGCCGATCCGCGTGTTCGAGAGCGGCGCGATCCTGCTCCACCTGGCGGAGAAGTTCGACGCGTTTCAGCTGACCGGCCCGAAACGCGCCGAGATGCTCAGCTGGCTGTTCTGGCAGATCGGCAGCGCGCCCTTCATCGGCGGCGGGTTCGGCCATTTCTACGCCTACGCGCCCGAGAAGTTCGAATACCCGATCAACCGCTACGCGATGGAGACCAAGCGGCTCTTCAGCGTCGCCGACCAGCGGCTGGGCGAGAGCCGCTTCCTCGCGGGCGATGACTACACCATCGCCGATATCGCCGCCTTCCCGTGGATGGCGCCGTTCGTCGAAGGGATCATCTATAATGACGCCAAGACCTTCCTTTCGATCGACGAATATACGAACGTCGCACGCTGGGTCGGCGAGATCGGCGAACGCCCGGCGGTGAAGCGCGGGCGGATCGTCAACAAGGTGTGGGGCGACGAGAACTCGCAGCTGGCCGAAAGGCACTCGGCGGAGGATTTCGAAGGCAAGGTGCTGGAGCCGAGCAAGCCCGTCTGACGCGGGACCTTGCCCGACGCGTCTGGCGCGTTATAGGAGCGCTCCCGTCCGTCGACCGACGCGGGTCGGGCGCCTCTGCTGGGGTGTAGCCAAGTGGTAAGGCATCGGTTTTTGGTACCGACATTCGCAGGTTCGATCCCTGCCACCCCAGCCAGCCGTTGTCGCATCAAGTCGCATACAAGCGCAGGCATGTTGCCAAAGCCCCGAAATACCGCAAGAAACATTCGCATGTTGTCGCATCGAGTTTCTGGCAAGCGCGGGGGCCTCGGGGGCCACCACGGGGGCCTCAGTTGAGCCTGAACCGGCTGAGCGATCAGGCCTGCCGCAAGGCTATGCCCGACCCTGTGCGGGAGAAACGCCTCTTCGACGGCGGCGGTCTTTACCTCGCGATCCGTCCGAGCGGCGCGAAGAGCTGGAAGCTCAAGTACCGCTGGCACGGGGCGGAGAAAAAGCTGACGATCGGTCCCTATCCTGCCGTCAGCCTGCGCGAAGCTCGAGAAAAGCGGGACGAGGCGAAGGCGCAGATCTCTGCCGGAACGGATCCGGGGGCTGCGAAGAGGGCCCGCCTTCGGAAGGTCGCAGTCGGAGAGACCTTCGAGGAAGTCGCACGCACTTGGCATGCGGGCAAAAAGGCCAAGCTGACCGATCGCTATGCCGGCGAGCTTCTGCGGAGGCTGGAGGTGAACGCGTTCCCTCTTCTGGGCCGCAAACAGATCGCGGCGATCACACCCGCCGACGTGCTCGAGGCGATCAGGCGGATCGAGAAGCGCGGCTCGTTCGTGATGGCGCAGGAAGTTCGCGCGACCATGTCCGAAGTCTTCGTCTGGGCGATCGCGTCGGGCCTCGCCGAGACCGACCCTGCGGCGATCATTCGCAAAGCCTTGCAGCCGAGCGTGAGCGGGCGCTTTCCTGCGGTCGAAACGGTCGAGGAAGCCCGCGATCTGCTGAATGCGATCGACAAGCGGAACGGCAACCGCGGTCTCGTGCAGACCAAGCTGGCCTCGCGGCTGCTCGCGCTGACGGCGGTGAGGCCGGGCGTGGTGCGAATTGCGGAACGGGACGAGTTCGAACAGCTCGAGGGATCGGAGCCGTTTTGGCGCATCCCCGCCGCGAAGATGAAACTGCTGGCTGCACGCAAGTCGGACAGTCGCTTCGACTTCATTGTGCCACTGGCGCCCGCAGCTGCAGCGGCAGTCTCGGCCGCGATGGAAAAAAGCGCCCACCAGAGCTTTCTTTTCCCTGGGGCCAACCGCGATGCGCCGATCAGCGATTCGACGCTCAGTCAGCTGTATCTCGACGCGGGCTATCGCGGGCGCCACGTCCCGCATGGCTGGCGCGCGGCGTTCTCGACGATCATGAACGAGCGGGCCGCAGTGCAGGAACGCTGGGGCGATCGCGAAATCATCGATCTGATGCTGGCACACGTCAAAGGCGACGTCGAAGCCGCATACAATCGTGCCGCCTACATGCCGCGCAGACGTCAACTTGCGGAGGAGTGGGCCCAGCTGCTCGATGTTGGGCTGAAGGACCCTCACGCCCTCTCCTGAGCGTATCTGCTCAGGGAGGTGCGGCATGACGGCGCACGCTCTCTCGCTCCACGGCCGAGCAAAGGCTCGACGCGACAGCTTCGATATCAATGATCCGCGCGCCCAGGTCTTCCGGCCTATCCAACACGGAACCTACTTCGTGGAGGCGATGCTGCGGGTCTTCGACGAGTGGGATGACTTCACCAAACGGCCGGGAAAGCAGCATGCGATGGGCCAGAATTGTCGAAAGGTCCTGCGCTGGCTCTTCTGGTGCTGCGATTTCAAGAGAGGGACCTGCGAGCCCTCGATCGAAACGCTGGAGAAGAAGACGCGCCTTGCGCGGCCGACCGTCGTCCGCGCACTCAAGCTGCTCTGGGCGAATGGCTTCATCGACTGGATCAGGCGGACGGAAAAGACCAGCAATGCGCCTGGCTATGGCCCGCAGGTCAAACAGACCTCCAACGCCTATTTCTTCGACACGAAGCGCCTACCCGGCCGGTGCCAGAAGCGCCTCGCGGAGATCCTGCGCCGCGCTGGCAAACGCTTCCGGCCGGAGGACTTCCCGCGCCCAACGCGCTACGTAGGCCTGCAGGAGCGACGCGCGACCGCGATACGCGACAAGACCGCATACAACCGTGCGGTAAAGCGCAATGCGCTGGCACGCGCTTCCACCGACCAAGAGCGCGCCGAAGCGCTCTATCCCGGCGACGAGCACGCCCAGCGGGCGTGGCTGGCTATGGCCGAGAGCGCGAGTTCAGATAGCGTCCTGAATCCCTCCCCCAGTCGAAGTATTCAGAAGGAGTGAAGCCGCCTGATGCGGCTTCACACGTTGATATTCGATGGGCCGGCCCCCAACCCCCGGCATAAGATTACGAAAAATCACCCGCCCGCACCGGCGGGACGGTCGGCTTGCGCCGACCGGGGCTCGGCAGGGCCGAACCGCAAAATCCGTGCCGGCCGCGAACCATCCGTACAGACGGACCGGATCGCCCGCATTCGAGAGCTATCCTGCCAGCATCGCGCCCCAGCGATCGAACACCTCGCGTCGCCGATCGAGCAGCTGGGCTCGGTTGTACGCCGCCTCGACCTTGCCCTTGCCCGAATGGCCGAGCGCCGCGTCGATCGCGAAGCGATAATCCTCGCCCATTTCCTCGTTGAGGATCGTCGAGAAGCTCGCACGCCATCCGTGCGGGACATGGCGGCCTCGATAGCCGCAGCGATCGTACAGCCCGCCGATCGCGCCGGCGCCGATCGGGGAGGAAGCGCTCCGGCCGGTAAAGATCAGATCGGGTGCGATGTCCGACTTCGGGCGCGCGGCGCGAAGTCCGCGCAGGACGAACAGCGCAGGCTCGCTAAGCGGCACCACATGATCGAACCGCGAATCGTCTTTCTTCGCCTTGCTGAGCTTCATCCGCGCGGCGGGAATCGTCCACGACGCCGCATCGAAATCGATCTCCTCCCACCGCGCGCCGCGTAGCGTGCCCAGGCGCACCGCGGTGAGTGCGAGGAAACGGCTCGCCATGATCGTGATCGCCCGGCCGCGATCGGCTTCGCACGCCCGCAACAGCGCGCGGCAGTCTTCGATCCGCATGAGCGCGGGGAACGGTTGCGCCGGCGGCGCGGAAAGCATCGCGGCGCCCAGGTCGCTCGCCGGGTTATTGTCGACCAGGCCTTCGGCGCGGCCGAAGGCGAAGATCTGTTCGAGCCGCTGGCGCACGCGCTGCGCGGTGGTCGAACAGCCCCGGTTTTCGATCTTACGGACCGCCTGGAGCAGTTCGCGCGAAACGACTTCGCCCGCTGGCCGCGCGCCCAGCTCGGGAAAGATGTCGCGCTCGAGCGTGGAGAGTACGTCAGCTGCATGCGCGAGGCTCCACCCCCGACAATGCTTTTCGAACCAGGCTCGGCCGAGCGCCTCGAGCGTCTTCCCGGTGGCGCGCTTCTTCGACGGATCGACGCCCTGCTCGAGCAGCTCCTTCGCCTCGGCCTGCAGGATCCGCGCGCGGCTCAGGTTCACCTCTGGAAACTGGCCGAGCGTGAGCAGCTTTTCCCGGCCGCGCACACGGTACTTCAGCTGCCAGCTCTTCGTGCCGGTCGGCCGGACCAGCAGATGCATCCCGCCTTGGTCGGACAGCTTGTAGGCGCGACTTTTCGCGCCGGCGGCTTTCGCCGCGGCGTTGGTGAGCATAAGGTCCTCCGATGAGCGGGATAGATTCGACAGGCGAAAAGGCCGCAGAGGCAGGGCGAAGGGCTTATGCCGAGCAGCGTCGCGCGGACCTTGAGCGGTCGAACTGGAGCTTCTGGGTGTATCGAACTGGCGGTTGCGAAGTCCCAGGCCATGCCGACTTCGACAAAATCGCACTCCCACCTAGCGACGCCTTCTGGGATATATTCTACCCTGTGCCGACAGGCCTTTGTGATTGTTACGTGCTCGGTGGACGAAGCGAGAGCGGGATCAGGCGGTTAGGTGGCGATCTCACCAAGTCGCCACCGCCTTGGGCACTGGGTGTGATATCGAAATAGCGCTATTTCGAAACTTTACCGAGCCGGATAATCCCTCCGCCTCATCCACACACGAATTGGTGAGAAATACGTGCCTCGCGGACATTCCGGCGCGGAGCCGTACCCCCAGCGATACCCCCATTTGAGGGGCGGATTTTGCGCGCTTCTAACCTTTCGCCCAGCGTTCGGACGTGCGCTCGATTGTCAGCGCCCCTTGGTACGGCAGGCATAGACCGAGCGCATCCTCCTGCGCTCCGCTCGTCCAGGTGTCGCGATCCTCTCCTGCCAGGATTACCGGCATGCGATCATGCACCGCCGCGGCGTCGCCGGCAGCATCGGTCATGACCATGGAATAGCAATCGCCCCACTCGTCGCTGCCGCGCCAGATCCCGGCGACGGTGAATACGTCCTCGCCCGGGAGCGACAACCAGGTGCGGGTCATCTCGCCCTTCGGCCCTTCGGCCTCAGCCCATGCGGTCAGCGGGATCAGGCAGCGCCGCTCGGCGAAGCTGTATCGCCACATGAAGCTGTCCAGCTTGTCGCTGCGCGCGTTGTTCACCGGGCGCGGCTTCAGGGGTTCGCCCGTGACCTTCGATTTCTGAGCGAGCGGGAAGCCCCAGGTCATTGATCGCAGCGCGCCCTCGGCAATCACCAGCCCGTTGCTCTTGGGATAGAGCTCGCCGGCGACATTCAAACCGAGCGGTGCGGCAAGATCGAATACCCGCGCGATCTCATCGACGCTCCGGCTCATCCGGTAGAGATTGCACACGCCGCTTGTCCTTTGTTCCGCTTCCGTTCCAGAGGGCGCATGGTTCGATATCGCCTCGATTCGGTCAACGCCTTCGGGCGCAAGGGATACTGGCTGCAGATAACGTGCCGGAACTGCGGCTACACCGCTGAGCGCGACCCTACACCACTCCTGATCGACCTGATCGCCCGCAAACTGAGCTTTTCGATCGAGAAGGTCGAGGCGCGCGCCAGATGCACCAAGTGCGGCCACCGAGGCGCGACGATCGGCGCGTGCGAGCCGCCGGCCTAATCCTCCGGCGCCTTGCCGTTCGCCTCGATCGCCGTTGCCCGCGCTGCGGCGTAGGACGCGACGGCCCCGCGGTGTCTGGCCTGGCACTTGGCATAGAGGATCGCGGTCGCCGCCGCCCACTCGAGCAGCTCGGCGGTGGTGTCGCTTACAAGAAGCGAAAGCGGCGGGCATGGGTTCGCCACCGCCGGATCAATCGGCGGCGGGACGGGCGCTCTGTTCGATTGCGGCATTGACGGCGTCGCGCAGGCCGACACCGTAGCCAGCAGCAGGATCGGAAAGATGGGGCGCATTGCGCAGCTCCTTCTGGATGACGGGTTGAACTTGGGTACGCTCGACGCGCTCGATCCGGTTTTCGGTTTCGACGACCTGGACGCCTTGAGCATTGATCGCGTCGATCAGGTCCTCCTCGAGACCGGCCACCGCTTCCTCGATCGCGACGGCCGTCTTCGCGCGTTCCAGCTCGGCGTCCTTCTGCGCGCGCTGGTAGCCGCGATGGTCGATAAACCAGATCACTCCCAGCACGAGGCCGAGCACGATCAGGTGCGGGCCCCAGCGGAGCCAGATCGCACCCATCAGCTCACCGCCTTTCGGACCGGCTCGCCGAGCGGGCACTGCCCGAACACCACCATTGGCGAGAACCGACCGGCCAAGCCGCGTCCGGTGATCGGGCGGGTGCGAATCTCGAAATGAAGGTGCTGGTCGACTCCGGCCATCCCGCGCGCGTTGCCGGTGTTCCCGGTCAATCCGAGCTGGTGGCCCCGCTGCACCTTCTGCCCGGATCGCACATCGATGCGCGACAGGTGACAATAGACCGCGTACAGCGTGTCCGGCTCGCCATCGTCGTCGAAATCGAACGCGAAGCGCAGGATTACGTGCTTGCCGTATGCGCCTGCATTGCGAATCCGCTCGATCGTCCCGTCGGCGATCGCAAAGCAGCGCTGGCCTTCGGGCGCCTCGAAATCCCAGCCTTGGTGCGGTCGACGCGATCCGTCGCGATTACGCCGCACCATGCCGAAGGTGTGGTTGAGCGATCCGCGCCGAATGCGGTTGCTGGCCAGCGGCCATCCGATCTTTGTCATGCCAAGTTTCTCCAGATGACGAAAACAGTCCAAGCGAGCAGGGCCGCGCAATAGAGCCACCAGAAGCGGCGCGAATAGCGGCGCCCCTCACCGAGCGAGGACGTCCACACCAGCAGCGTTTCCCCCGCCAGCATCATCGCGCATCCGACCCAGTAGCTCGGATCGGCAATCGAGAGATCCGCGCGATCGACCAGCAGCTGCTCGATCCGGCCGCGCAGCGACAGCCCGAGGCCGGTGGTGAACAGGATCAGCCCCGCGGCCAGGCATAGGCCGGCATTGTAGGGCGAGAACGGCCTGCGCCGCTTCCATCCTGCACCGGCCCACCCCCAGCTGACGAAGCCGCACCCGATCAGCATCCAGCCGAATACCAGGAGGATCATTCGCCCTTGCCTTTCGTAAGTTGGTCGATCGCGCGATCGGCCCCGCATCCGGCTTCGACCTGCTCGAACAGACGCCGGGCGCAGGTTTTCTGCCCATCGAGCTCGGCGAGCATGGCCTTGACCTCTGGAGGTGGCGTGTAGCTGGTCCACAGCGTGCTCAGCGTTCTCATGATGACCTTCACCTCACGCAGTTTCATCATCGCGCTCCGAGCGCAGAAGGTCGCCGGCCGGCATGCCGAGATGGGCCTGCATGCGGCTGAGCTGCACCGCGACGGCGAGATGCGATCTTGCAGTCTCGCGCGCGGCCTCGGCGCCACTCTTCGCCATCTCGCTAATCAGCTCATCACGTTGCGAGAGGCTGCGGATCGCCAAGCCGAGTAGGATCGCCATGATAGCGATGACGAACAGGGCGCCGTAGGCGAGGATCCCGCTATCGCCCTTCTCGATCAGGCCGACGTCGGGCGTCGGCACGCCGATGATAAAAGAGATCATTATCACGCCGCCATCTCGTCGAAGGTGCCCACGCCGTTGTCGACGTAGGGCCTGCCGGCACGAACGCCGCCGCGCACGCCCGCTTTCAGGATCGTGCCGGTCGACGCGGTTCCCCCGGTCCCGGCCCCGATGATGAAGTCCACGCCGCTTCCCTGCGGATAGCTGTGCGAGAGAGCGACCACGACATCGTCTGCAGAATCCACCTGGACGGAAGCGACGCTTGCGCCGCGCGCGGCCTCGACCACGACGTTGTTGCCATCGCGCACCTCGGGTCGTCCGATCTGCCCGGTGACGGTCAGGCTCTTGCACCGGCCATTGTCGTTCGCACCCTGGTTGAGGATGTGGACGCCGATCTGGCCCGCGAAATCGGGCGCATCGATATGCAAGCGCCCGCTGCTGCACCGGGTAATCTCGGCCAGCTTGGTGCCCAGTGCGCCGCGCACCTGCATCGCGATGTCGAAGTGCGCCCCGCTGTCGGCCTTGAGGACGCCTTTCTTGTTGCCGATCGATTGTGCGCGGACGAAGAGCATGCCCTTGGAGCCGACGATCTGGATATCGGTATCGCAAGCGACAAACTGCCCGTTCGTGATGTGGACATCGCCATCGGTTGGGTCGAGCTCGCGAATAGCGACCTCCGCATTGCGAATGGTGAAACCGTTCATCCGCGTCTTGCGATTGTACTGGCAGAAATAGAGGCCATCGATCCCGCCCTCGGTGTCGTAATCGCGGATCGAGACCGCGTCCGAGGTGAAGCCGATATGCCCGCTGTGCCAGTAGCTGGCGCGCACCCGCACCTTCTGGAACACCGACAGGCCGCTGCTCTGGTCGGAGAAGCCGTCTGCCGCGCTGTTCTTCGATATCACGTTGAAGGTGTAGGCGCCGTTGGTGACCACCGGGTCCCAGTGCCAGTTGGAGCAGGGGTAGGCATTGATCTCGCCGGGCTGGCGATTTCCGTCGAACCCGATGTTGGCGAGCATCGGTTCGATCACGCCGACGCCGGGCGTGATCACCTTGTCGGTGTAGACCAGGGGGAAGCTGGTCGAGAGCACCACCCTGGTCGCCTCGTTCGTGGCGAGGGCATAGCCGCGCTTCAGACCGGTGCTGTCCGGGTTGTTGTAGCTCTCGATATCGATCGAATTGGCGTTGACCGCCGTGATCTTCCCGCGCGTGTTGTCGTAGGTGTTCGTCGAATCGGAGAGGCCGAGGCAGAAATCGGCACCGACCTTGCTGGCGAAGGTGGTGGCCGCATTCGGCACCGGGATATTCGTCTGATCCTTGCTCAGGATCACATTGATCTCGACGCTGACCGCAGGGATCTTCTTCAGCACCGATTCGATCGGGTCGTCGCCCAGGATCGTCATCGTGCGCGGCACGTTGATCCCGCGGTCCAGCATGTACGGGCCGGAGGAGCGCGGGAAAAAGAGATCGCGTCCGAAAGCGGCCGCAATGTCGCGCGCATAGAGCACCTTCTCGGTATCGTTGGCGACGCCGTCCCCCTTCGCGCCGTGATCCTTCACGTTGACCGGCTTCATCCTCTCCATGCGGTTGAGACGCCCACCGAGCAGCAGGTCTTCGATCGTCGTTTCGGATGTGCGCGCCGCCACCACCTCGGGATTGCTGTCGCCGGCATCGAGGACGAGATTGTCGAGCTGGGTCTGAAGCGCTGTGGCGAGCGCGGTGAGCGAGGCGACGTTCTGCTGCAGCGTCGTGATCTGCGTGCTCGATCCGCCAGCGGTCCCTGCCTTGATCGCATGAAACGCGATCTCGTGCGTCGCCGCGCCGGTTGCGTCGAGCATGATCGACCCTCCACCGGGCAATTCGATCATTCCGCCCGCCACGCGTTCGGTCACCGCCCAGCTGCCGGCATCGAAAAACACCTCGACCGGATTGGCGTTGAGATAGGCAGTGAACTTCGCGACCAGGTCGGCTCCGGGCGTGGCGTCGACGTCGGCCTTGGGCACCACGATCCGCGCGTCGGTCAGCGAGGTCCAGATACCGCGCGACTCCGTGCCAGAGGCAGGATTGACCGCGTAGATCGTCGCGCCCGATCGCCCGCCGAGCATGCGGTTGATCTCGGCCGCGAAGGTTGCCGCACTCGCAACCTGCATCCGGTAGAAATTGCCCAAGGTGTTGACCGGGCCGGTCATGTGCCAGGCACCCGCCTGCGCCGTGCCGCGCAGCGTGCGGCGAACGATCCGGCGGATGACTTTCCCGTCCTCCAGCACGTCGCCGACACCCGCATAGCCGTAGAGTTCGATCCCACTGTAGGTCCGCTTGTCCTCCCGAAAAGGCTCGTACGCCGTGGCGACCGCGCCCTTTTCGAGCTGGACCTTCCGATCGGCGGCGAAGGCAGGCCGGGCGCCGGTAATACCGGGCAGCTCGAGGTCGACGAAGAATTCGTTCGCGGCCGCGACGAAGTTGTCCGGTATTCCATCGGTCTGTCCGATCACGCGGGTGACGACGGCGTTCGCGTCCTTGATCGTAATCTCGGCCTTGGTCAGGCCGCTGCGGACATATTCGGTGCCGGGAGTGATCGGGATCGAGTTCTTCGTCCGCAGGGTCGATCCCGAAGCCGTGGGCGCGCCGCTCGCGTCGTACTGCCCAACCTCCCACTTCGAAGGCGTAAGATCGACCAGGTTCTTTCCGGTCGCCGAAATGCTGATCGGCACCACCGGCGTGTCGGGATCGGTCCCCACGAAGCGCGGGTTCACGATGGTCTGCTCGGCTGTGCCCGGATGCGCGCGGCCAGGCGCGACGTCTACCGTTTCGAGCACTTCCCCGCGCAGGATCGCGTTGGCAGCGTCGGAGAGGTCGTAGAACGCTCCCGCGTGGGTCTCGGCCTCCTGCGCAAAGACCTCGGCCGCATCGACCTTCTCCTGCCCCACCGTCTGCACGGTCGCCAGGGCGTTCGCAGCTTCGGTGCCGAAGTCGTCGGCAATGGTTTGCACGGCGATCCGCTCGTCGCGCGCGCGATCCGCTTCACGCGCCGCCAGCGCGGTATCCGGCCCCAGATCGACGACGATATCCTGCCCGTCGAGATTGATCGCGATGTCGGTCATTCGGCCACCCTTCCGCTTACGAAGACATTTCCGGCGAAGCAGCGCGCACCGTTGCGCAGCACTTCGAACACCACTTCCTCCAGTCCGTCGGCATCGCCATCTGCGGGCAGCGCGCCGGTCTGCCCTGCGGAGAGGGAAAGCGTGACGATCGTCGACCCGTCCGCATAATCGCCGGGCGTCACGGTGAAGTCCGCCAATGGGTCGCCCGCCGCGTCCGGCGAAAGGCGCAGCTGACCTGCGAAACTGTCGCCCGATACATCGACGGGAAAGCCGACGGACGCCGTATAGGCCTGCCCGCGCGTGATCGACGGAAGCGCCTTGCCCCCCTTCTTGTCGCGCGCGAGCTGGGCCAGCCACACGGGATGGTTGCTTTGCATCTAGGTCCTGTCCTTCAATCAGGGCGTGTTGTAATCGTCGGGGCTCCACCCCGGTGGCACGCTGCCGCCCGACTGCGTGCCACCGCCACCTGCCACGTCCGTCTTGATCGTGCCGACCCTGTGCCGGACCGGGTTCGTGCCGCTGGTCGCGGCCGTAGACGGGATTCGCGTCGCCTTGAGCGCCACCGCGCCGCCCGCACGGGCGGGATCGTCGTAATAGATGTGATAGGTCGTCGCGGCCGCGATCGCGGTGCTGCCGTCGTCCTCCACCGTCAGCGCGCCGCCGGTGACCGCGACCGGCGATGCAAGGTCCGTATAGGTCCGCGTGTGGTTCTCGACGTCGATCTGACCGTCGGTCGCCTGCAGAAGCCCGTCTGCCGGGTCGGCATCGGTGATGTAACTGTTCGCGATCAGCTGTGTCAGCAGGCCTGCGGGCACGCTGTTCGCATTGGCGACGTCGGCCAGCTCGTCGATCGTCGGCAGCTCTACCGGGTCGGACACGCTGCCGGTCAGCGCCAGCACCTCGGAATGCTTCGCGTCGGTTTCCGCCTCCAGCACGAACCGCCAGCCACCCGTTTCAAGATCCGGCGCGCGGCGGCGGATCACCGCCTTGATCGTCCCGTCGGGGTGCAGGCCCAGCTCTTCGTCGATCTCAACCGCATCACCGGGCTTCAGCCACCGCAGGTGAGGCTTCACCAGCACCACGAACGGCCCGTCCTCGCGCCGCTGCCACAGGTCGTAGCCTGCCAGCTGCGTCACCTGGTCCAGATCGGTCACTAGGTCCCACTGCCGCTCGTCGCTTTTGACCTCGCCGTCCTCGGTCACCCATTCGGCTTTGGAGACCGCGCCGGCCTGCTGGTAGCTCCACTGGTGCGGCTCGCTGCGATAGCGCGGCACCAGCGTGTTGTGCCGCCGCTTCCAGCCCTTGCCGAGGCGGCCCGAGATATCGTCGCTCGCCAGATCCTCGCGCACGATCCGGTGCAGCACCGGGCGCGGCGCGTGGAAATCCACCCGCAGGATTCCGCCGGAAATCACCGGCACCCCGCCGCCCGCCTCGAGGATCAGCTTCAGGTTGTTCCACTTGTCGCCGGGCTCGTACACGATCCCGTTGACGGTCCATCCATTCGCATCGCACAGGTTCGCGAAGGCGACGAAGCTGGCGACGTCGATCGCCGTGATGCCCAGGTTCACGCCCATGATCCGCTCGCCGTTCTCGAACCGGCCATAGGCATAGGTCAGCCCATGGCAGCCGGGATTGCGCGTGTAGGCATAGGTCGATTCCTGCCCGATGCGCTGCGCCCCCGATCCACCCGGATAGGTGCTGTCGAGCCGCGCGTCGTAGGCCGACGTGCCTTCGATGATCTCCGCCAGTGCGGGCACGGTCGATCCGGGGAACTTGCCGCCCTTTTTCAGCAGCAGCGTGTAGGCGACCGCCGCCTTGCCGCTCAGCTTGTGCGCGCTGCTCCAGCGTGGCGGCGTGCCGAACTGGCTTTGCAGCGCGTTCGCTTCGGGCTGCGCACCCAGCTGCGCATCGCGCCACATGTGCTCTTCGTAGAACCCGGTCTCCTCGGCCGGAGAGCCCGCACCGAAGGCGAGGGCGTGGTAATCCGCGACCGGCGTCAGCGACTTCACCGGGCCGCACGCCGAATGCACCGCCGCGATGAAGCGGTAGGGGTTCTTCACGTCGTCCAGCTCGTTCCCGAACCCGACGTCGTGGACCTGCACCCCGCCCGAATAGCTCCGGCCGATCGCCAGCGGCAGCGGATTGTTCGCGCCGAGGATCCGCTCCTGCACCTGTCCTTCGGATCGCGGCGGCTGCGCGGAGAGCCCGCCGATGGCACTTGCGGCGAGCGATATTCCGCCCGCGATAGCGGCGATTCCCTGCCCGCCGGGGATGATGCTCGCGACACCGGCCACCACGCCCGCGACCTGCCCCACGAACTTCGCCACGCCGGGCATCAGAGCTTCCACCCCGCCTTCAGGTGCAGGCCCGCCAGCAAAATCGGCTCAAGCTTTTCGAACTGCGTGGCGGCATGCCACGCGAACACCGATCCGCGCCCGTCGACGATCCCGATCGCGTCGAGCACGCCGTGCTCGCTAGCGCCCGGCAACGCGACCAGATCGCCGAGGCGCGTGAAGGCCGGCGAAGGCCAGCGCTCGAAATAGCGATCGAGCAGGTCCAGAGTGTTCTCCGCGCCCATTTTCCGCAGCGCGCGCACCGCGCCGCGCGGCGTGCGGAAGTTCGGCACCGGCGGCAGGTCGTGCCCCATTGCGATACCCTGTTCGCGCGCAAGGTGGATGCAGCTCGCGCCGCACCAGTCGAACGGCCGCGCGAACTGCGCTCGCACCCGCTCGGTCGCGGCGAGCCGTTCGGTGGCGGTGATCGCGCGCATCACAATGCCTGCATCTGCTGCCGCGGCGAGTAGCCACCGCCGCGGCTGCCGCCGCCACCGCCGCCGCCATAGGTCGTGCCGCGTGCCGGCTCGTCGGTACCCCACGCAACATAGGTCGCCTGGTCGATACAGTTGATGAAGCCCAGCTCGCCCGGCCAGAAGCTCTGGTGCGTCCGGTCCGAACACACATTGCCCTCCTGCCGCAGGAAGAACCGCTCGTCGCGCGCCATCATCTCCAGCACCAGGATGTCCCTGCCCCCCGATCGGTCGCGCTCGGGTGCGTCGACGATCAGGTCGGAAAGCTGCTCCGCGTCCACCGCCGTGTGCATGTCCGCGGCGAGGCCTGCCTGCCAGATCCGCAGCCGGCAATCCTTCAGGTCCGCGCGCCACCAGTCGGCGACATCGGCCTCCGGGTTCGGAGCGAACCGGATCGTGGTGCCCGTCGCCTCGTCCCCGAAACCTTCCTCGTATTCGCCCGGCTCGAAGATCGTGCCGAACACCGCATGCTCGGGCAGGTACAGCTCGCCGCCGAAGCTCACCGGGCCGCCATCGGACAGCAGAACGTCGCCATCGGGCGCTTCGAACTTCATCAGGTGCGTGACCCAGACCGTCGCGTCGGTAGCCCCCATCAGCGCGCCTCCGCGATCGTGAAGGAGAACCCGCGCGTGAAGTAGTCGACATCCAACCGCCACTCGGGCGGAGTTTCCAGCAGGCCTTCGATGACCGGAGCTGCAAACTCGAGCACGTCACCATCTTCGGGCACGACCCGCAGCAGCGGCTCGATCGGCATGTTGCCCGGATCGCGAACCGTCTCCGCAACCATGTGCAGATATCGCTGTCCCCCACTCTGAAGCGAAAACAGTCGGCCCGCTCTCGCGACGAAGCCCGGTGTGGCGCCACTGATCGCCAGCTGCGCGCCGACCTGCCCCGCTCCGTCGACGACGGGGGAGCCGGGAGACATCCCGGATCCGCCCGGCTGCCGAAACCGGAATGCCGCACCGACGCGCACCGCGCGCATCAGCGCGGCCTGCCACGCCGTCGCGTCGCTCTCGGTCATTGGCGGCATCTCGACCGACAGCCGGAACCGGTTGCCAAGCCGGTTCACGCGCTGCGCGGGTCCGCCATTCGCGCCTGGCAGAATCGATCCGAAATCCTGAAGGGTCCAGCTGGTGTTCACCGGGGCCGGTTTCGCCGGCAGCATCATTACGGCCATCAGCTAAGGCTTTTCTCGCGCGCCTGCGCGAACTTCGATCCGACGTACTGCGCCGTGCGGCGGCGGATTGCGGGTTCGGCCTCGGTCACGACGCGCCCAGCGATACCGGTCATATAGCCCTCCAGCCCGCCATCCTTCTGCAGCCGCACGGTCAGCTCGCCGCGCTGGCCATGATTGCCGGCCTGATCGCCGCGCTTCACGTCGATGATCTCGCTCTGGCTCACCCGCGCGACCGGCGATCCGTTGAGCGAAAGGATGTTGCGATCGATCCCAGCGAAGCCACGAACCTTGAAACTGCCGCCCGAGTTGAATTTATGAAGACCCTCGTGGCCCGCAGGACCTGCCGCTGCCGGGGATGACCCACCGAAGAGATTGCCCAGCCACCCCCCGATCGCTCCGAGGAACCCCTCGCCGCCCTGCCGGCTGTCGAACAGCATGTCCGCGAACCGGTCGGCCAGGCGATCGAGCACCTTGGCGAGAGCGTTGAAGCTCGAATCGCGCATCCGGTCCTGAAACCAGTCCCAGAAATTGCCATCCATCGCAGCGCGCAGGCCACCGCGAAAGCTGTCGCGGAAGGATCCCTGCAGGTAGGCTCGCGACCGGTCGGCCGCCTCCTGCAGCGCCTGCGCCTGAGCGTCGGCAAAATGCATGCTCGGATCGTCTTCCTGGAGCTGGCGGATGCGATCCAGAACTCTCTCGTCCTCGCGCAGTTGGTCCGCCATCACCCGATCGCCGCGCAGCTCTGCCAGTTCGATCGAATGCGCTGCGCGCTGTGCGGCCGCACGGCGCTCGATCGCATCCGCGCGCGCCTCCTCGAGCGCGAGCAGCTTCTTCGCCGCTTCGGCCTCGGCTTCTGCTCGAGGCACCCTCTCGGCCTCAAGCGCTTCGATCTCGCGCTGGAGAAACTCTTCGTCTTCGAGCGTCTTGAGATGGGCGTGGTCCTCACGGATCCTCGCCAGCTGAATGTCGAAGCTGCGCTCGTGATCGGCACGCTCGCGGGCGGCCGCCTTGGCGCGCGCCTCTTCGAGCTCGATCATGTCCTTCTCGGCCGCGACCCGGGCCTGCGCGTTGGAAAGGCCGGCACGCTCGTACTGCTCGATTGCGCGCTGCAGGTCGCGCTTGCGCTCGAGCGCGCTGAGCGCCTCCATATCGCCGCTCTCGCGCGCCACCGCGATATCGTGCTCCAACGCGAGCATTTCGCGCCGCTCGGCCAGCTCGGCCGCGCTCGGGCCGGTGCGTCCGCGGGGAGTTGCCTTCGGCTTTTCAACATCCGGCGTACGCCGCCAGGGCTGCTGCGGCTCGGGGTAGGCCCCAAGCCCGCGGATCTGCTCGTCGGTGACGATCTTCCCGCTCAGCGTGCGGGATTGTCCCGGGGTCTCGCCTTTCGCCGCCGAATTTGCCTGCGCTGCTCGCGCTTCCATAAGGCCGAGCTTGACCAGCGTGGCTTCGATCCAGCTCCACAGGTTCTGGAACATGGGAAAGAGGCTGTCGATCACGCGGCCGACCATGTTTCCTGCCGCTTCCCACGCGCCCGCCCAGTCGCCGGAAAGAAGATTGGCGGTGATTTCGACCATCCCGCCGATCCATTCTACCAGTGCGGTGATAAGAGACAGCAGCACATTGAAGGCGCCCACGACCGCAGAGCCAGCCAGCGTCACGAGCACTTCCACCAAGTCCCCGACAAGTCCGATGACCACTCCGAGGAACTGGCCGATAGGGCTCTGCGAAAAATCGCCAAAGGCAGCACTTACCCGCTCGACCGTACCTTCCACCGCGTCGAGCAGCCTTGTGAAGCTCGGACCCAGCGCTTCTTGCGCGATCCGCCAGACGTTCTGCAGCCCATCGATCACGCGGTCGCAAAACAGGAGGAAGATCGCGATGGCAGCGCCGATCGGGGCCGCTAAACCGAGGAAACCGATTACCAATCTGCCGAGAAGCGGGAGGAGCTGGCCACCGACGATGCCGGCAAACTTCGACCCGACGACCAGCAACGTCCCGATCGGGTTGATCAGCGCGGATAGGGCAAGCCAGACCGGCCCGAGCCCGGCAAGGAATAGTGGCAGAATGACCACGGCGAGTGAGGTCAGCAGCATCAGCAATGGCCCTGCGGCCGCACCAGCGGCGAGCAGTCCGACCGCGATCTTGAACAGCAGCGGATTGGCCTGAGAGAAACGTTCGATGAAGTCCGCGCCCTTCTCGATCGCCGCGCTCAGCCAGTCGATGAGACCGGTCGCGGCGATCGCCTGCCACAGCTTGTCGAACGAGATGCCAAGATCGTCGAGCGAGTCCTTGAGGCGGATATATCGTTCGATATCGGCCGCGCTGAAGACGTTCGCCTTCTTGCCCAGCTCTTCGAACAGTCGCCCGTTTTCGGCGAGCAGGGGGATGAGCAGCGACCCTTCGTCCGCGATCGCCTCGAGGAAGAACACCATCTCCTGCTGGCTGACATTCGCCCGGTCGAGGGTGTTGTAGAACAGCTGCAGCGCATCGGGCCCGCTGAGCCCGCGGAACATCTCGGCCGTCACGCCTACCCGCGGCGCGACGTCTTCGAAAAACTCCTTCAGCTCGCCTCCGCCCGTCGCGAAATAGTCGCCGACCTTGTCCAGCGTGTCCTTGGAGATATCGGCGAACTTCTCCATCGCGACACCGGCTTCGCGCTCGGCCGCAAAGGCACGACGTTGGAAGCTCTCGACGCCATCGGCCGCAGTGTTCGCTGCGACCTTGATCGCCTTGGCATCGTTCGCGAACATCACCGTCCGCGCAGTGAACGCCGCGCCCATCGCAGCGACCCCGACGGTCCACGTCTTCGTCATGCGTTCGCCGACTGATGCGAAGTCGGTGGCAAACTGCCGCGCGCGCTCGATCAGCTTGCCGAAGCCGCTGTCGATCTTCGCCGTCCCGCGCTCGAAGTCGGCCAGATCCCACGTAAGCGAAGCCCGAAGGTCAGCGATCAGGTTCTTGCCCACGCTTCCTCCGTTTCTCCGCCATCCGGTTGGCGGTCTTCATCATCGCGAGGACTTCGCGCGCCCCGTCGATCGCTTCGCGCTCGCTTACCTCGCGCGGCGGTTCCTGTTTGGGCGCGCCCGAAAGCGCGTCGAAATCGGGGAACTTGTCCGGCGAGTGGAACGAGAAGGTATTGAGGCGCGCGCTCAGCCAACCGATGCGAGCCGAAATCTCGTGCTCTCGATCCCGCCGCTGGCGGTATGCCTGGATCGCTAGGATCGTGCTCCGCGGGGTTTGCGACCAGAAGGCTTCCGCTTGCTGGCCGGTTTCGCACCACTGGCGGAAGACCTCGTCCCAGTCCCAGCCTCTGCCGCCCGGCGCTGCTGGCGATTGCCCGCCGGGGCTGACGCGTTTCCCGGCTCACCTTCCGGCAGGTCGGGCACGTCGAGGCCCTGCAGCGCCTCCAGGACGGCATCGAGCAGCTTCTTGCGCGCCTTGGGTCCGTGCTGCCCCATGGCGAGGTCCACCACGAATTTCTGCGTCATGTCGTGGTGGTTGACCTTGAGCGCGCCGAAGATCAGCGCAGCCAGATGCTTCACCATCGGAGGCCGCCTCGCCTCGATTGCTTCCTTGAGCTGCGGCGCCCATTCCATCAGCGATTTGCCGATGGCTTCTTCCGCCTCGAGGAACGCCATGTTGTCGACGGTGAGCCGATAGACGGAGCCGTCGAACTCGAACTCCGCCTCGCCGAAGAACTGTGCCGGGGTGCTCATCACGCCACGCTATCCGCGCGGGTGACCGGGCCCGGGCGGCCGACCAGCGTCGCCATCCGCTCGTTGTTGAGCTGTCCGTTATCCGGCTCGTAGCTCTTGAGGAAGATGACGCCGCTTTCGTCCTGGGTCGAGCCGTCTTCCTCGACCACCACCGCCTTGAAGGCGCGCTTTTCCTTGCTCGCCAGATGCTCCAGGATCAGCTGGTGGGTCGCGCTGTTCGGCTCGTGCTTCAGCGTCACCGTGATGTCCGGCCACTCGCCCATGGCAGGCGAGAATTCCTTGGTACCGCCGCTGTCCTGGTCGGAGGTTTCGACCTCGTCGACGCGCAGATGCGGACTGGTGACCGTTTTCACGCCCTTCAGCTTGGTGAGCGTGCCCTGATCGTCGGTAAGGTGGAACTCGATCCCACCGGTATTAACTACTCCATCGCCTTCGGCCATGTCGCTTCCTTTCGCTTCAGATTGTTGCCGTGATGTCCATGTCGAGTATGCGTCGGTAGACCCGCAGCTCGCCGATATTGTCGACCCCGCCCGGGCGGTCGCCGAAGACGTAGCCCGCGGCGAACCGCACGCCCTCAATCTCCGCGGCCGGCTTTGTCTGCAGCTCGGTCGCGAGCGCTTCCTTCAGCAGTATCCCCGGGTCGGCAGAGAGACTGAAGATCTCGAAGCGGAAGAGAGCCTGTCGCGTGCTGCTCACCCCGTCCTGGTCGTAGTTTCGACCGGGTGCGATCAGCGTAATCACGACGCTCGAGAATGCGCTCCGGTCGTTCGACTTTCGCTCGTCCAGGTCGATCGCCGGCTTTCCGCCGACCCGACCCGTGAGGTCGGCGATCGCCTGTGCCTCGCGAAGCCGTCTGCGCAGCGCGAAGTCGATGACACCCGGCATCTACAGCGCTCCGATCATGTCTTCGCCGAGGCGCTTGCCTAGCGCGGTGAAGATGAGGTCGATATTTCGATAGACCGCCGGCGTAAGGAATGGCTCGCCCGGCCAGTGGACCGTACCGAACTCGACGAAGTGCCCCCAGAACACCCCGTCGCCGCCCGCCTCGAGTACGCCGACCGAAACGCTCTGGCCCTCCGTCTCGCCGGTGAACTCTATGGTTGGCGCGACCAGAATGCTGTCGTGCAGCGCTCCCGATCGGACCGACACAAGCCGCCGGGCGTCCTCGGCGATCGGCTCCAGCGTCTCGGCCGCATGCTCGCCAATCCGCCGATCGTTGATCGGCCGCACGACGTCCGCCAGCTTGCGACGCGCTTCGTCCAGCCCGTCGAGCGACCAGTCGAGCATTTACTGTTTGGCAGCCTCGGTCTTCGCTGCCGCGGTCGCGCGCGGACGTTTCGGAGCGCTGTGGGCCTTCTTCGCGGTAGCCTTCTGCTCGCTCGCTTCTTCGTCGGCGATTTCCACGATGCCGGCGGCGATGTCCCCCGCCGGGCGCGGGTGAAGATAGATAGCGCCCTTCGCCTTTTTGAATTTCTCGCCGTGATCGTTCGAGTGCGCCCGGAGGGCCTTCACCATCACGTTGCGCGGATCCCGATCGTCGGTCTTTTTCACATCGGCCATGCTCAGGCTCTCCTTACAAGGGTTATGTCTCGGTGACGCCGACCCCACGGCACATTGCCGGCGACGTTCCAGGTTGCCTCGTCCAGCTCAGCGATGTGATCCGCGTTAATCGCGCGGGTCTTCTCGGTCGAAAGCACCCGGGCGGTGGCCGTTGCTTCGGCGCTATCGGCGCCAGCCTGGCGCCGCTCGCTGGCCTTGCCGTAGTTGACCGAAGCCATCGCGGTCGCGAACGGCTCGCCCGGATCAGGCACCATCTCGCCAGTCGGGCTCTCGGTCGGCTCGTTCGACCGAAAGACGATCTTCCGGTCTCGCGCGGCAGCTCCGTCCATCAATAGACCCGATAGTTTGAAAGATGGGCGAGGTTGGGAGCGCGATCGCCTTCGCGATGTTCGAACAGCGCGGCGACGATCTGCAGCACAGCCGTCCAGAGAGGCTTGGGCAGCGTTTCGTAGCCGACCGTCAGTCGAACCTCGATCGCGCCATCTTCCTGCCGAAGCGAACGTGGCCATGCACTGCCGACCGTGGGTCTGACCCCCCGGTCGAGCTTGGCGCCCGTCAATTCGTATTGGGCGGCATCGACCGTCGATTGAGAGCCTGCCGCGTCCTCGAACTTGAGATGCTCGATCTCGCTTACCGGCCCGATGGGAAGCTGCTCGAGATCGGACCAGTCGTCGCACCGGAGGAGGATCGATTGGCTCACCAGCCTGATCCCCAGTTCCTCCTCGACCCGCTCCCGGCCCGACGTGATCAGGCCGGTGAGCAGGGTGTCGAAACCGTCTTCATCAGCGCCGATCGAGAGGAACTCCTTCGCTTCGGAAAGCGAAACGGGCTCGTTGGCCGGCTCGGCGACGGTCTCGGGCGACGACCAGGCCATGGCTTACTTCGCGTCGCCCTTTTTCTTCGCCCGCTCCTCAGCCGCCTTCTTGGCTGCGGCTTCCTCGGCCGCTTCCGCCTTGGCGATCGCGTCGGCGACTTCCTTGGCGTCCTTGTCGCTGGTGGTGGTGGCAAAGCCCGCGCGGACGAGCCGCGCGGCTTCGTCGATGTCGCATTCGTGGGGATCGCCCTTGGTCAGGTTGGTCTTCGGACCGCCCATCCCGGTCAGCATGGTCAGTTTCATCGCGAGCTCCTCTGGTTGCACTCTTCGGAGAGCTCCGCGCGACGGGGGAACCACGCGGCGCTCACCGAAAAGCCGGGCGGAGCCGATGCCCCGCCCGGTCGATCAGGATCAGGCTGCGGCAAGTGCCAAGTGCTTCACCGCGGCCGTGTCCACGAGTTCGCCGTCGAAACGGTGCACACCGAGGATGCCGAGGTTCGGAGCGAAGCGCTCGCGCGCCACGATGGTGCGTACCGCACCCACCTTGCGAACGAAGTACTTGCTGTGGTCGCCGTAGATGATCGCCCGATTGCCAGCGGCGATCGGGGGAACGTCGTCGTTGACGCTGTAGGGGCTGCGCAGAAGCTGGTCGGGCTCACCCGAGCGAACATCGCCCATCTGCCACAGGTAGTTGCCCTGGCCGTCCTTCAGCTTCCGGATGACCTTCAGCGTGTCGTCCGAGAACTGCCAACGCGTCTTCGGGCTGCGGCGATAGGCCGCGTTCACCGAATGCTGCAAATCGATCAGCTCGTCGGCGGCGATTGCGCCGGTTGCCGCCGCCGTCACGCCTAGGCTCGATGCGGTAACGACTCCGTTGGGGGCACTGCCGCCCGCGCCGACCGTCAGCTGCTTGTTGCCATTACGGCCGAGACGTTCGCCCAGCAGCGATCCGAGCAGCTGTTCCATGGCGAAGATCGAATCCTCGTCCAGCTCGAACGACCACTTGATCCATTCGGTATCGTACGCGAACGCGTCGAGCGACTTCTCGCCGAAGGTGACATCCTTGCCGCCGTCGTCGGTGCCCTGGCTACCTTCGGCATGCGCTTCGGGCGTCACGCCCGTATCGTCGACGGTCGGGATCGTCATCTGGTTGCCGCTTGCCGTAGTGAACACGCGCGCGACGTCCTCGTCGAACATCGGCCCCCAGTCCTTCATCGCCTTGACGATCTCATTCATAAGTTCGGTCGGAACCGTATAGCCGCCATCGGCCGGCGTGCCGGCAGTCTGGACGCGTTGCTCGACGGATCGAAGCGCCTGGCGTTCTTCATTGCTCAATTCGGCGCCACAGACGAACTTGGCGAAGGCGGACCGATATTCACGCGCGCGGTCCTCGGAAGTGGGCGTGTCGCCACCATCGATGCCGGGCGCGCTGCCATCGCGGCCGTTGGGACGCATGCGCGAGCGACGCTCTTCCTCGGCGGTTTCGGCCTGCGCCACGCGCTCTTCGCGCGCGATCTTCTTGTCGAGCGCGTCGACCTTGGCCATCACCGCGTCGTGCCGCTCTTCGGCCTGCTGGATTTCGGTCTCGCTCGCATCGTCGGCGAGGCCGTCGAGGATCTGCCGGGCTTCCGCCACGAGCTCGCCCCGCTCCTGATAGTACTGCTGAAGGATCATCTGTCTCTCCTGGACATGAAAAAGCCCGCCGAAAGCGGGCATGTGAGGACGGGAGCGGGCCGCTTCCGTCGCCTCCGGCGTTCGCCGGGTATGGTTAGCGCAGCGTCAGAGCCTTCGCTCGACGTGGGCCTGTTTCATCCGCAGGCGTGCTGCAGCACCCGCCTTGTTGTGCTGTCGCCGCTCGTCGCGCGCCGCCTGCAGGCTACGCATGCCGACTTCGGTGTCCGGATAGGCCGGAAACGCGGTATAGGTGATCTCGTAGAGCTCGGCCTCGATGACCGTGCGCTTTGGAACATCGCCGCTTTCGTCCCACTCTTCCTTGATCGCACGGAAGCGGAAGCTCATGCCCTCGATATCGCCGCGCTCGAGCGATGTGGCGAGATCTCGACCGTCCTGTGTGTCGGGCAGGTCGTTTTCGAAGCCGAGACCTTTGTCGTCGTCCGAAAAGCGGAGGGTGTCGCGGCTTTTCCGGCCCATCGGGCGGCCGTCATCGTGACTGTGCAGCGCGACCACGTCTCGCTCCTTCAGCGATTTCGTGAACGCACCCTTGGCGAATCGTTCGATAAAGTACCCGCCGATATTGGTGTCGTTGTCGTAGAGGCAGGCGTAGCCCTTGGTCGTCTGGCCGCTTTCGCCATCGCCCTCCGCGCGCAGCTCCAGTCCACCAACGAAGGCTCGCCGCTCGCGCCCATCGCAGGGCGGGTTATTCTTCGGTGCCGGCGTCGTCATCCGCGCCTTCCTCCTCTTCCTCGTCGTTGGAGCTGGTCTGCGAACCCGTTTCGTCGAGCGGCGGGCCGCCATTGTGGCCCATCCCCGCATTCGTGAGGGGCACGGTCGCCTGCTGGACGTACAGCCGGTCTCCCCCGTCGGCTTTCGGTCGGCCCTCGAGCGCACGCGCTTCGTCGGGCGTCATCTGTGCCGTAAGAATGGACCGTGCCATCGCTTCGACCCGGCTTTTGAAATCGCCGCGCTGCAGGCCGTCCAGATTGTGCTTCACGCGCCGCTCGGGGTTGCGCCAACCGTAGAGCTTGAGGGTCAGCTGATCTTCGAACTGCTTGGCCCATTGCCCGACCAAGTGTTTGACCAGCTGGAGATCCTGCTGCTCGGTATTGCTGAAGGTCCCTTTCGAGAGATCTGCGAGGAAAACGGGCGGAAGCTGCCAGACGCGCGCGATCTCCTGAATCTGGAACAACCGAGCCTCGACCATCTGGCCCTTGCCCGGTTCGATCCCGATCGATTTGAGGGAGTGGCCCGGCGGAAGGCCGAAGAACGCCCGGTTCTCCTTCTTGGCCTGCTTGATCGCGCGGTCGATCGCCTCCTTCGCCCGGCGAAAGGCATCCTGGTTGCTCGGCTGCGGACCTTCGAGCGCGTAAGGTGGGACGCCTCCGCCGGCAAAGAAGCCGCCCGCGAAGTCCTGCATCGCAATGGCCAGACTGATCGCGAGGTTGCACTTCTCGATCGGCGAATAGCTGCCGAGCCGATCGCGCTTCGGCATGTAGCACGTGTCGATGACATCGGCGGCGGGGTATTCCCTGCCGTCGAATACGTAGACCACCCGTCCGCTTCGCCGCTTGATCTCCGTCAGAGCCGGATCCATCGGCCAGATTGCGATCGGGCGCTTGCCGGCGCGTTCGATCCAGCTCAGTCCCCGACCGCCGGTGAAGACCTGCTGCCAGTGATAGCGGCGCCAGTCGAAGCTGGTCTCACCCTCGTTCGGCGCGAAACTGAGCAGCTGGGCCGGACCATCATCGGCGCGGTCGCCGTTCTCCCCCGCGTCAAACGTATGCAGCGGCAGTGCCGCCATCGTTCGGGACAGGAACGCGACCGCGCAAAAGACTGCCGGGACCGAGAGCGCCGCCTCGATCGACACGCGCGGCAGGGCATTGTTGCGATCCATAATCCCGAAGAGCGACATGAGCGCCTCGGGATTTTCGGCCAGTGAATATTTCGGGTCTTCGATCGAGCGCTCTTCGGCGCGTCCCCCGCTCCAAAGGTCACGTGCGCGTGTCAGGAAGCCCATCAGTCGGACGCACCTTCATCGTCCGGCGTCATGCGGAAGTCCGGGTCATCGAACGGGGAGGCCATCTCGAATTCCTCCTCAGCGGTCATTGAGACGCCCAATGCCATCATCAGCGCCACCGGGTTGTCGATCTTGGCTTCCGAGCGCGGCTTGTTCGGAAAGACGTTGTCTTTCTTGTCGAGCTGGCCGGTGACGTTGTTGATCTGCCACTCCATCACCGGGCAGCCACCGTGCACGATCTGCTGTTCGCGCATCAGTGCGTCGAGTTCCTTCATAGGCGCCGACAGGTTCTGCACCGTCATCCGATACTCGACCATCGGCAGCCCCTCGGCCTGCATCCGCTGGATCAGCTGCGCGGCCTGCCATGGGTCCATCGGCACCGCTTCGACGTCGAACCGCTCCGCCGCGTCGCGAAGCGCGTCCTCGATCTCTTCGAAGTCGGTAACGTTGCCCTCGGTGACATCGAGCAGATCGGCCGCATCCCAGCCTTGATAGGCGGGGACATCTTCCACCCTGTCGCTCGGCAGGAAATACCGCCCAATCCGGATATATGGGTCCTCTGCAGTCGGCTTCTCGCCGATCGGAAGAAACAGGTATTCCAGCGCGGCAATATCGATCTTCGTCGCAAGGTCGCCAGCGATGATGCACCGCCGGCCCTGCAGCTCGGGAGCCGTCAGCGCTTCAGCGGGACGACGGGCGATCGTATCCCGAGAACACTTCCGCCAATGCTCGACATCGAACCATGCCGTCTTCGCCGCGACCCATAGATTGAGGTGCTTCGTCTTATAGACCGCGGCCTTGCGCGGACTTCGAATGGCGTCGCGCAGCCGCGACTGGAGGTATTCGTCGCCGACCGAGACGCCGTAGTTCGGATTTGCCTTGCGGAGCGTGTTCTCGCTTCGCCAGTCATCCTCTTCGTCGGCCGCGTACTCGACGAACAGCATGTCGTCGTCGAGTGGCGGACCGCCGTTGTGACCGATTCCCGCGAGGCGTTCCCGGCATTCGAGTATCTCGGCGTAGCATGGCCCGTCGAGCTTGTAGCCAGCCGTGGTGACGATCACCTGCAGGGGCTGGTCGCGGGCGCCCATGCCGGTGAGCATCGTGTCGACTTGCCGGTCGTCGTCGTGCTCGTGGTACTCGTCGGTGATCGCGCAGCTCGGCGACTGGCCATCGCCAGGGTCGCCCGTGATCATCTCGAACTTGGATGCGTCCGCCGGCCTGACAAGTGCCTTGGCGAGCACCTCGACCCCGAACGCGCTGGTGAGCTGAGGCGTCTTCAGCGCCATCAGACGTGCGGGGGTAAAAACCTCCTTCGCCTGTTTCTCGGTTGTCGCGCCCGAATAGACCTCGGCCCCCGCCTCGCCGTCGAGGCAGAGCATGTAGAGCCCGATACCGGCAGCCAGCGCTGACTTGCCGTTCTTGCGCGGGACGACCAGCAGCAGACGTCGGAAGCGTCTGAGTCCGGTGCTCTTGTGGAGCCACCCGAAGGTGACCACCAGTATCCAGATCTGCCACGGTTCGAGGACCAACCGTGCCCGTTGGCTCGCCCACTTGCCCTTCGTGTGCGGTAGGCACTCGATGAAGGCGCAAACCTTCGCCGCCTTCTTCGGATCGAACCTGTAGGGAAAGTCCTTGCGCCGATGGCGCTTCAGCTCATCGAGAAACCGCTCGCACTGGAGCCGGATCGACTTGCCCGCCGGCTGCTTGCCCGAGACGACGTCGCGCGCATATTGCCGGGCGATCGCCGCGTAATCGCGTGTCTCCACATAAAGTCCTCAGAGCTCGGCGAGGATCGCGAACGGGTTCTCTTCTGGCTTCTGGCCTTCCCCCAGCCTCAAGGCCGTCGCCGGCGTGATCATCAGTTCGCCGAGCAGTGAATGCGCATGCCGCATCGCATCGGCGAGCATTTGCACCTCCGGCCGCTTTCGGATCATGAAACCGTGCTGCGTCTTCGCTTCGTAGGTGTCGCCTTCGCATTCCAGTACCGCCTGCCAGCGCTGGATCTGCTCGAGGCGCTGGGCGAGCAGCGCGACGACGTCGGTGTAGTGCGGTGACGCCCTGCCCTGCTGTTCGAGGATTTGCGCGATCGAACCGAACAACAGCTGACCGAGATCCGACGAGAGGTAGGAGGGCGCGACCATCGATCCCGGAACCGCCGGCGGCGGCGCTTCAGCGCCGCGATCCTTGCGATCCGTTCCTCTCAATCTCTTAGCCGCTGGATCGTCCCGCTTGCGCCCCGCCCCAGGGCGCCTGCCGCCACTACCCATCGAGCCTCCCCGACCGAACTCGACCGGCCACTTTTATAGTTTTGAATTCGACCGCGTGAAAATCCGCCGAGAGCGGCGGTGTCCGGCGAGGAAGGCCGAAGAGATCGACCCTCCCCCCCTCTATGAGCCGAAGAACGAAGCTCTCAGCTCGCTCAATCGCCGGGCAATCCATCGATCGCTCGGCTTGCCTTCGGATCGCTCCCGCTTCGACTTCTCGTCGTGGCAGGGATCGCAGATGCCCTGCTTGTTCCAGCGCTCATCGCACTTCGACCATTCGAGCGGCACGATATGATCGACGATCGTCGCGCGGACATGCTTGCCTTCCTCGAGGCACGGTCGGCAGAACGGTTCCTCCGCCAAGACCTCGGCGCGATCACGCTGGCCTGCTCGACCGCGCTTGCGAGGATCCTTCCAGTTATCGGGCCGCCGCCAGGGTTGCCGTGGTTTCCAGCCTGGAGGCCGGAAGAGTGGCGGCCGCGTCGGCACGCCTCAGCCCCGCGTCTGCCTTTGCTCGGCGCGCTTGATGAAGAACACGTCCTTACCGGGCACGATCGACAGGCCCAGCTCTTTCAGCGCGCCGGCCTTGGCCCCACCGAGTTCCTTGAGCACCGCCGCCTTGTCGAGCGACACAGTCACGCGCAGCAGCTTCTTCAGCATGCGCGATCGCTTCATCTGCTCGATGAGCTTTCCATCATCCTCGGGCGCCTGCAGGCTAGCCCGGCTCTTCTGGTCGCCGATCAGGCACCCGCCCAGCTCGATGGACTTGGCCTTGGGCTTGGCGCCTAGCGCCTGCTCCCGTCCGTTCTTACCCCACCAGCTGCCGACCTTGGCGGCGATCGCCTCGCGTTCTTCGATCAGCGGCGCGATCTCCTCGTCGGCCGCTGCATTGGCCTTGGCGATTGCATCGTTGCGCACAGCATCGGCCACGCCGATCGCGGTCTCGAGCTCGGCAAAGCGCTCTGCGAGCTTCGTGGCAGATTCAATCGTGCGCGGTTCGCGAATGGCAGTCATTCTTCCGCCAGCATCAGGATTTCGGCGTGAACGATCAGCGCCGGCATGCCTCGAACGTGCTCCACCGCCTTGATCGCAGCATCGGCGACGATCTGGCCCGGGATATTGAACTCGTGGTCTTCCAACCGTGCGATGAAGCCCTCGCCCGCCTGGACGGCATCTGCGCCTTCGAAGTCGAGCGTGATCGCGTGCTGCGTCCCGCTGAAGGTGATGCTGGCCCAGGGTCGCGCGCTGTGTGCGGTAATCTCGCCCTGCTGATCGGTGAGAAGCATCAGCGCGTCGGCGAGCTTCTCACGACGCTTGAGCGTGCAGGAGGTGGCTTCGCAGAAGCTTCCGGTCATCTGCACTCGCCGGACTTCCGGCCAGGCCCGAAGATCATATCGAGCTGGGCCTGAGCGACCCGGCCGTTCATCACCTCGGTGTGAAGCTGTGCAAGATAGCGGCGGGACACGGTGACCGGCTCTTCGCTCGTGGCATCGGCCTGCTGAGCGAGCTCCTCTAGGTCAATCATCGCTCGCCCCGGAAGGCGCGGCGAATGCCGGCGCCGATAGCGTTGCCCCGCTCCTCGAGCTGGTCGAAGTGTGTGGGGTTTCGGATGCCGGCGGTCACTTCGCCCAGCACCTCGTCCAGCTGCGCCTGCGCCTCGGTGAGCTGCTGCTCGAGGCTCGGCTTGGTTTGCTGTGTCAGGCCATGCGGCATCGGCGCTCGGCTCCTTCGGGCATGAAAAAGGCCCGCTCGCGCGCTCTGAAGAGCGATCGCGGCGGGCCTTCTCAGGGGGATCGGGAAGCGAATGAGCCGGGTAAGACGCAATTCGCCCGGGGTCGATTTGGCCGATCAGCGTATCGTTTGGGAGGGTCTAATCTGTAATCGGCTGAAATTTGCCGGTCAGAAGAGGCCGGCTTGCGCGGCCACCAGGTCCGCCTCGCTAATGTTCTCGCGCGCTTCTCGACAATGTCGCGGCCACGCCTGCAGTGCGTCGAGCAGCAGCTTCTTGGCCCGCACTGGGCCGACATGGAACCGCCCGGCCGCAGTGCGCCAGCTGACGTCCTGGACGATCATCGCGAGGACTAGCTGCGCCTCCGAAAGATCCTTGCGCCAGCTCGTATAGGCGATCTCGGCCCGGACCGCCCCCAGCGCTTCAAGCGATGCGCCCTGCCCGCTGCGGCTCTGGTCGACCCGCGTCTCGAGGCTGAAGGTGCCGATCGTCACGTCGCGCGCCAGCTTCTCGGCCACGGCGCGGATCTCCTGACTCCATGCGAGCTCGTCTGCGCTCACGTGCCCCAGTTCGAACATCCGCGCCAGCGCGCCCTGCTGGACGCTGCGAGCCTTCTGCGCGGTCTCGGGCGTTCCGGCATCGAAATGCGGATCACGATCGGCCGCCGCACGCCGGCGCTGCCGACGATCCTTCCGGAAGGCGCTTTCCTCGGCCGCACGTCGCGGATGGCGGGCGCGGTAATCACCATCCACCTTGCGACGATGGCTAGCCTGCTCGGCCGCTCTCTTCGCCGCCTGTCCTTTTGCCCGTCCCACGCTCGCCTTGCTCCTGATCGCTGTCGACCTCCGGAACATAGTCGAGCGTCGCCGGCGGCAGCAGTGGCGGATCTGTAATCGGCTGCGTGATCGTGCGCGACCCTTGATCGACGCGGAAGCCGAGGCCCTCCAGCGCGCGGATGGCAGCGTCGCGTTCGGACGGCAGGGCAAGGCTGCGGGGGCGCTCGCCCTGCAGCAGCAGCCTGTCCCGCACGAGCGATTTCACGGCAACCTTCACCTGGTTCCGGCTGCTATCGAGTCCGCCAGCGATCTCGCCGTAGCTCGGAGACGCGCCGTTCTCACGGAGATAGGCGCGAACAAAATCGAGCACCAGCAACCTGAAGCTCGCCATCGCGGGCGTCAGCTTGCGCCGCGGCCGTTCCTCTATCCGGGTGGGCTGATGCCCCATCCGCGCCTCCCTCCTCGCTGGAACATATAGCGAAAATCAGCGGATAGGGAAGGTTTGGTCGCCCGACCGAGGCGGAGACACCCTCCGCCCCGATCGCGCAAAGGCGCGGGATTGCGCGATCAAAACCCGGTCAAATCTGCCGATACCCCCGATTGCAGGCGCGATACCCCCGCGAGCATTCCGGTGGCATCACCGATATGGGCGCTGGATCAGCCGAAGAAACCGAGCCTTTGGGCGATGATCGCAAGTCCGCTAATCACCCCGACCGTCGTAGCCAACGAGGAAACGATAAAACCCTTGCTCGGCAGATGCGCAACGCGCTCCGTGAGTGTAGCCAGCTCCTTCTCAATACCGCCTATCCGATCGCTTTGACGATCGAGCTTGTCGCCGAGCTTGTCGAACTGACCTTCGAGCCGGGTAACGCGCTGTTCCACTTGGCCTCCCTCTCCGCCACCGCCCCCGCTGCGCGCTTCGATCTGCTCGCGAAGGCCGGCGACATCGCGTTCCACAGCATGAATCCGGTTGAGACTTTGGTCAATCGCCATCGTCGAACCCCTTCAGGGCCGTGCCCATCCTGGCATATTCGGGAAGCATATCGGCAACCGCGTCTGCAATATCCCTAAGCTGCTCTTCGTTGTCCTCGTTTTGCTCGACGGTTCGGACGAGCAATCTGAGGACCCGGACATTCATTTTTATCTGATCGCCAAGCAACTTGGTCAGCGCTTTTGCCGCATCGTCGTCCATGTCGCCCTCTAGAACTTTGTCTCGGGAAAGCCGCTGAACGGCGCCGGGCTGCATTTCGCTTCAGCGAGTTCCACGAATTGCCCGTCCCCAATCCTGCTTCGCAACCGCGAGTATCGACCATCACGGCGTGCGACGAGCTCCATTGTATCGACATCACCGTTGTCTGAGTCATCGAGGATGATCTGCTCAAACGACACGCTGTCGATCGGCTTCACCCGTTCACAGTCATCCGCGCAAAATTCACGCGTGATCAGGTCGATAGAAAGAACCGTACTAAACGGCTTTTTCGGAGCCGTCAGCCTTTCGCGAATACTGGTCTCCTGCCGCTGAACCGTCCCTTCGCAGATTAGATCGAACTGGTCGTTCGCTTGCGTTGCCGCCGAAAGCAGAAAACCCGTCGCGCCCGCCAAAATCCACTTCATAAACTCCCCTTCAATTCAGCTTAGCGAGCTTGGCCAATAGCTTGCGACATTCCTTGATCTGTTTTTCGTCGCCTGCGGCCTCAGCCTCAGCCAAAAGCTTTTCGCTATCCTCTCTCATCCGCGCGACTGACGTGGCCCATTCCTGCCCCAGCGCCTCGCGATCAAGCGGCTTGGGGTCGCCCACCATCGGAATTCGTCCAGCCATCAACTATCCTCCATCTCCTCGAGACTTCCACCCCACTCGGCCGCTCAGATATCGATCTCTCGCCAGTTGCTGATCCGACCGAGTGCAAAGCGGCACGCTTCCTTCCGGTTCAGGCAATAGCCTTCGATTTCGCGCCCATCGCTGGACCAGTTCCCGACCGTTCGCTTGCTCGAAAGACCGTGCTCGTCCTCGTAGTCGAACCGAACGAGGTCTCCCGTTTGACCAGCCCGAAACCGCAGGCGCTTGGACATGGCACCCCGCCACCCCTTCTTCTCTGCTTCGGCGCTCGCAGGGGCCTCCAATTGTTTTGTTTCCGGTATCGGCGATTTCTCCGAAGCCGACTTCTGCGATCGGTTGCGCCATACTTCGCCGCCCTTTCGGAACATCGCATCAGCAGCGCCTCGAGCGACTTTCTGGGTGCGCTCATCGCGCGCCAGGCGCTCGGCCGCCGCGAGGAGAACAGGTAACGGTATTGCCATCGTCCAATCCCTAGATCGTGCTCATAACCGCGAGAACTTCCCAACCACGCGACCGATCAGGTGCAGCTCGCCATCGGCAGCGCGATCCTCGGGCACGTTCGCGTTGTCGGACAGCAGCGTCACCGTGTCGCCGCGCACGCGCAGCCGCTTGATCATGCCGATCTCGCCGATCGCGCACGCCCAGATCCGGTCGTCGATATTCAGGTTGTTCTGCCCGCGATCGATCAGCACAAGGTCGCTCGGCCCGATCGTCGGCGCCATGCTGTCGCCCACGCCTTCGGCGATCATCAGCTGGCCCGGATCGGCCTTGGTGAAATTGCGCAGGAACGACAGCGGGAATTCTTCCATCCGCGAATCGGGATGCTCGGAAAGGAAAGTCCCGCCCATCCCATAGGCGAGATCGACCATCGCCACTTCGACCATATTTTCGCGCGGAGCGCCCGGCAGCGGTGCGTCAGCTTCGGGATCGTCGGTTTCGCCTTCCAGGTAGGCGACGCTCGTTTCGAGTTCGCGCGCGATCTTTGTGATGTGGCGCGAGCCTGTCTTGCCCTTGTTGATAAGGTGCCAGATCGAGTGCTGGGAAACTCCTACTCGGCGGGCGAGCTCAGACTGGCTCAACCCTTTCGCCGCGAGCAGCTCCTCGATTCTCACGCCTACGCCCATTGGCCCTATCTACACACAAAACTGTAGGCGCGGCCGACACATTTATATATTGACGTGTTAAACGCGTATGTGTAGCTCTTCGAATCATGACGGACACAATCTCTCTCGCCCCGCATCGCAAAGGCCCCCGCGATGTCACCGCCTGAAGCTCTCGCCCACGCCGTCGATCTAATCGGCGGACAGTCCGCTATGGGCCGCCTGATCGGCGTGTCGCAGGCGTCGGTCTGGCGCTGGGTCGATCTCAAGAAGCATCTTCCGGCCGAGCATGTCCTGAAGGTGGAGGAAGCCACTGGTGTCTCCCGCCACGACCTTCGCCCCGATCTCTACCCGCGCGAGGATGCGTCGGCCGAAACTGGCTCGGACAATTCCTCCGAAGGGATCGCGGCATGATAGGCTTGATCATCGCCTGCGACCATGCCGAAGCGCGCGATCCGCGTCTGCTGGGATCGGCGACAGCGGCTCCAGCACCTCGACAAGACCTGACTACTGTCCCGGGGCGTCACGGCCCCCCGCCCCGCCTGCTTCGCAACCTCCCCGGGCTACTGGCTGGGCCCGCGTGCGAACAGCCGGGCAAATGCGCGATCAGTCCACCTCCCGCGCAGGCCGCAGCTTCTTCAGAAGGGGGCCGGCGATGAAGGTCCGCGCGCCCCTCACTACCGATCAGGCGCTGGCCCGGATCGTCGGCCAGCTGCCCCAAGGCTACAAGGACGCCGAGAAGGCGACCAACCGATCGGAAAGCTACTTGCGCGCCTGCGGCGACCCTGATCGGCGCGAGCGGCTCTGCTTCGACGATGCGATCGCCCTCGACATTGCTTTCCAGGCGGCGGGTGGCGAAGGCTCGCCCCTGGCCGAACACTTCCTCCTGCGCGTCGAAATGGGCCAGCTCGCCCGCTTCGCGCATCGCTTCGGCCTGCTCGAGAAGACCGAGCAGGTCGTGCGCGAAAGCGGCGAGGCCAGCGCGGCCCTGATCCGCGCCTGCCAGCCCGGCGCCGGGCCGCTCGAGCAGCGAGAGGCGTTCCGCGAGCTGGTCGAGGCGGTCGAGGCCATGAAGCCTGTTATCGCCGCGCTCGATCCCGACAATCCCCTCCACGCCGTGGACGAGAACGAGGCGCGCGCGCCGCCCTGATCGCCGCGGCTAGCCCTCCGTAAATCCCCGTACCGCCCCGTAGCTCGCCGGACCCGCTTCCGGACGCGCCCTCCCTTTGTCCGAAGGAATAGCCCCGTGTCGAAACCAACTCTGCCCCCCGACCACAGCCCAGGCCGCTATATGCGATCCTGCCGACAGCGCGCCGAGCTCTCGATCGCTCAGGTCGCCGCGAAGATCTCCGCGAACGGAGAGCATCGCTACACCGCGCGCAATCTCCGCGCGCTCGAGCAGGATCAGCCCGGCGATTACGCCCAACTGATCGACACGCTCCATGCCCACCAGCCCTTCGCCTTCGATCGGGCGATCCTTCTGGGCCGCATGGCGAGCACGGCGGATCCCGCGTTCGACGATCTGCCGACGAGGATCGCGGCATGACTGTGGCGCTAGCCGGAAGGCATCGCTGCGACGGCTGCAATTCGACCGGCCGCGTCGCCAACACCTTCACCAACGGTGTCGGGTGGCGTCGCCTGTGCGATCCCTGCGCGGACGCCCCGATCGCTCTTCCGCAAGTGCGGCGCCCGCGGGCGCTGCCCCGGCAAGCGGGGACCGCGCGATGACCGCCCGCCTGCTCGCCTTCGCCGAGAATGCGATCGCATTCCTCGCCACCTTCGTCGGTGTTTTCCTCGTCCTCCACGGGATCGAGCGCTTCGCCCACGGCCTCGCCATGAACGGAGCCCTGTGATGACCACCCCCCCCCAGCGACAAGAAGCCATGACCGCACCGAGCAAGACAATCGCTCGTGCAGCGGAACGCTACCGCCAACGCTTGGCGAAGGGCGACTTCATCGTCCGCGATTCTGCCGGGCAAATGTTTTGGCAGAACACCGGCCGCCCCGCCGCCGCAAGGACGGTGCGCTTCATGCTCGACAGCAACCAGCTCTTCGAGCGCGACACCGACATCTTCGGCGATTTCGCCCACGGACAAACCATCGGAAAGGAGCTTTGTGATGGCTGAGGCCACCGATGATCGCTTGCGCCTGCTGATCGAACGGATCGAGCGGCTCGAGGAAGAGAAGAAGGGCATCGCGGACGATATCCGCGACGTCTACGCCGAGGCGAAGGCCGTCGGCTACGATCCCAAGATCATGCGCTCCGTCGTGCGCTTGCGCGCGATGAAGCCAGATGATCGCTCCGAAATGGAGACGATCCTCGAAACCTACAAAGCGGCGCTAGGGCTCGGCTGATGCTGGCGCTTGCACATCCCCTCGTGCGCGCCGAAGGCGTCGCCTGGCCTCTCGAGACTTTCCTCGACACGCACGGGTTCGAGCGACGACCGGACGTCTACGAATGCCGACATCGCTACGAAGGGCAGGTCGAGATCGTCGACGAGCGCTTCGAGCTTCGGCGCGAGGTCGAGGCGCGCCACGTGGACTGGCATACGGTCATCGCGGTTAAGGCGGGCTCGCGGGTCTGCGAAGGCTGCGGGCGCTCGTTCGATCCCGATGTCGATCCGATCTACGCCACTCGCCTCGTCTATAACGTAGCGGGCCGCCTGCTCCGCAACGAGTGCACGGTCTACACAGTCAATTCGTTCCAGGCCGACAACTGCGAAGACTGTCGCGACCACGGCGACTGGAACTTCTACTGATGGCCTGCCAGCACGTTTCCCTCCCCGGCAGCGGCTCGGCCATCGTGTGCGGTCGCACGAACCGCCAGCGCTGCGCCTGCGGCGCGCCGGCCACGCTGCTGTGCGACTGGAAGGTCCGGCGCAAACGCTCGGGCACCTGCGATCGCCCGATCTGCGCCGACTGCTCCATCAGCCCAGCACCCGAAAAGGATCTGTGCCCCGAGCACGCGGCCCGCTTTGTGGAATGGCAGACCATGCGGAGGCCGGTCTGATGATTGCGCTTCGTCTCTTCCGCTGCCGGCGGGGCTGCAAGCCCCCTGCCTCCAGCATCCAGCCGATGGACCGGCGCGAAGAGCGCGATCTGGCGGAGCTGCGTGCTCGCCGCGCGGCAGCGCGCGCCTCGACCTTCGATCATGGCGCGATGTGCCGCTTCGCCCAGGACACGCTCCTACGCTTTCACCAGATCCCGCCCGAGAACGACGTTGAGCGCACGCTGATGGTTGCCGTCGGCCGCGTCTATTCCGCTGGCCTGACCGGTCCCGCCCAGGACGACCGGATCGCGCTCGTCCTTTGGTGGTGCGCGCTGATCGAAGCGGAGTGTGGCGAGTGAACGCCCCGGAAGCTCTCGGCATCGACCTCGCGTCGGGCGCCAGCCTGTCTGCCGTGCAGATCATGCGCGGGGCCGAGGTCGCTGCGACGCTATTCCTGGGCGATGCTTACACCATCCGCCCGACGCTTCGATGGATGGACGCCGACGTTATGGATCCTCCTTACGTAATCCGAACTGCCGGCGGCGGGCGTTTTCGCAAAGAGCGCAGGAGCATGGACGAGGTCGCCGAAGCGGGGATCGATAAGGGTTTCGACCTGTCGATCATCAACCCCCTTCAATGCGGCGCAGTGGTGAGCTTCTGCCACAACGATCAGCTGGCCAAGCTCTTGCATCACGTCGATGGGCAGTTCGATCGCTACGCGGTCTGCGCATGGGTGAAGGCCAACCCCATGCCGGTCGCGAACAAGCATTATCGGCCCGACGCGGAGCCCTATGTCCATGCTTGGAACGTAGGGTACCACCCTCAAGGCGAATTGATCGACAAACGTCGATTCATCGTCGCGCGCGCCTGCCGCGTTACGAAGAAACGCTTCGGTCATCCCACTATCAAGCCAACCACGGTCATGGACAAGATCATGGCCAACGTCGCAGGCGAAACCATCTGCGATCCCTTCATGGGCACCGGCTCGACCGGCGTCGCTGCGGTCAAGGCGGGCAAGCGCTTCTACGGTATAGAGCGCGATCCAAGGTGGTTCGAAGCCGCCGTCACTCGCATCTCCGAAGCCGTAGACGAAGGCGCGCGCCTCTGATGCCCGTCCGCTGGTCGCCATCGGAAATCGAGATCCTGCGCGAGCATTATCCTACGCTCGGCGCAGACTGCGTGCGCCACCTTCCCGGCCGCTCGGCAAAGTCGATCCACCAGAAGGCGTTCAAGCTCGATATCGGGTGCGGCAAGATGGTCGATGCGCCCCGGCCGAAACTCGCGGGCGCGGATCTCGAAGATGCGATCCGCCTGCGCGAGGAAGAGAACTGGTCCTTTGCTCGCATCGGCGCGAAGTTTGGCGTGGCAGAGGCAAGCGCCTGCAACGCGGTCCTCATCGCGCTGTGTCCGCGCAAGGGCTTCACTCCAGCCCAGCGCGACGAACACGGCAACCTCACCTTCGAAGGACGCGAGCGGGTCCGCCTAGCGCTGCGAAAGGGGCTGAAGGGCGTCGACATCCAGTTGCGCCTGGGCGTGTCCGCCAGCTGCGTCGCCGAGCAGCGACGTCGATACCGGGACAATCTCGAAGCGCGCGGAAAGGCGCCGTTGCCGCAGCCGGGTGGGGGCGAGGACTATTCCGGCCGAAAGCTGCCGCGCGCAAAGGTGCGCGAGGTCGAGGGATTGCTTCTCGATGGCTTCGGCACGGCCCGCGCCTCGGCGCAGGCCGGGGTGGAGATCAGCAGCTGCAAGCGGATCCGCAACCGCCTGATCCGCCGCCTCGCACGGAAGGGCGAAACACTGCCCGGTTGCGACCGCCACGGACGCCGTATCGAGGTGAAGGACAGCGCAGCCCACGTCCATCCGGCCCAGGTCACAGCCTTCCGCGGGCTTCTGCTCGATCGGGTGCCGGTGCGCAGCGCAGCGTACCAGGCCGCGATCGGTACCTGCAGCGCGTACGAACTCCGCGATCAGCTGCGCGACGAAATGATGGCCCAGGGGTTCGCGCTGCCCCGGCCAGACCTCCAACGCGCTGTGCGCGGGGCTGCCCGGCAAGACCCCACTTGGCCCCCGCGTGGGCTGACCGGCTACGCTGCTTTCCGCGATCTCCTACGCTCGATGCCGTTCGAAGCCGCGCGCGAGAAGTGGCGCGCCAGCCGACGCGCGGAAATCGCCGCCGAAGCGCGCGGCCCCAAGACATTCGAGGAACAGCTCGCCCGCATCCAGCGCGGCGAGATCGGCCTCGCCCCGTCCCTCAACCGCCCACACCTCGCGCCCCTCATCGGAGAGCTCGCATGAACGCGCCACAGATCTCGTTCGCCCACCCCGTCGACTGGCCGATCGGCCGCAAGAAGGAGGGCGGCCATAAGCAGGCCCTCTGGAAAAGCGGCGGGTCTCGGCTGAATTTCGACCAGGCGGTTGCGCGCCTTGGCGAGCAGGTCGGCGCGATCACCAAGCCGGGCCAGCAATGGAGAGCGACCGAGCTTACGCTCTCGACCAATTTCGAGCTGCGCGCTGACGGCCGCCCGCGCCGCGATCGTCGCCGACCGCTCGACCAGGCGGTGGCCTTTTTCTTCGAGCTCGATGGCGAGCCTCACGCACTGGCCTGTGATCGGTTCGATCGGATCGAGGACAACATTGCCGCGATCGCGGCGCACATCGAAGCGCTGCGCGGACAGGAGCGCTGGGGCGTCGCCGACATGAAGCAGGCTTTCGCCGGGCACATTGCACTGCCCGCGCCCGAGCAATGGTGGCAAGTTCTCGGCGTCAGCCAGCACGCAACCGCAGACGAGATCGATCGCGCCTATCGCGCGAAGGCGAAGGACGCCCACCCCGACCGGGAGGGTGGCAGCCAGGCGGCGATGGCGCGCCTCAATCAGGCGCGCGAGGAAGGCAAGCGGCGATGAAACGAACTCTCAGTCGCGAGGAAGTGCAGGAGCGCGCCGAAGACCGCTGGTTCTCGATGGCCGACCTTGCAGACGAGCTGACACTGCACCGCGCTTCGATCTACCGAATCATCGAACGCGGAGAACTGCCCGAAGGCACGAAGATCTTCGGCAACCGAAAGGTCTGGTTCGAGCGTGACGTGCGCGCGCTCAAGCGGGAGCTTTGCTCTCAAGCCGCATGAACGCGGGGCCACCATGGGGGCCTCGAAATTCCAAGAACCGAAAAAACTCAATAAAGTGAGCAACTAATGACTGCGCGCCATATCCTGCCACCCCAGCCATATAGCCTTAAAAGAAGCATATGCGTTATCGGCCGGCGATGCCGAAGGCTGGGCGCAGCGATATTTCCAACGCCTGCCGTATGGTGCCAATCACGATGTCGGAATGGTTCTCGGCGAAACTCAGTCCCAAGCTTCCGTGGCCGGAGATCGTTTGCTGAGCGCCGAAGAAGAAGGCGTGGATATGCCCGACCTCTAGTGTCTCGAGAGCTACGCAGACTTCTCCCCGTTCGCACATATAGCCTTGATCTATCGCAAGCTCGGCATGGGCGGCATCGTGATTGACAAAATCTGGCGCTTGCCTGCCAATGGATCTGTAGGCCTCGGGAGCGCACATCTTGGACTGGACAAGCGAAGGCGAAAGTCGGCCCGGATTTGCGGCTGGGCGGATTTTGCCGCTTTATCTGCTTCTCGGCTTTTCGGCCGGCCTACCCTTCTTCATGTTCAACGCCGTCCTGCTGTTGCGGCTGGCGCGGCACGGCGTTGATATCGTCACCATCGGCTATTTCGCCTGGGTGGCATTGTTGCCGACTTTCAAGTTCCTCTGGTCGCCACTGCTCGATCGATTCTCGGTGCCGGGCTTTTCGCGGTTCTGGGGCAAGCGGCGCGGCTGGATCATGCTGTCCCAGCTCGGCATTTTTGCAAGCATGGTGGGCATGGCTTTCACCAGCGCCGACACCCACTTGCCACTCGTCGCATTGTTCGCGATCCTGCTCGCCTTCTGGACCACGACGCTGGAAGTCGCCGCCGATGGCTGGCGTATCGAGCTTGCGCCGACCCAGGAATCGCAGGCGCCGATCGTGGCGGCCAATCTGTGGGGCTATCGCAGCGCGATGGTGGCGGCGGGCAGTGGCGCGGTGCTTATCGCTGCGCGCGCGGACTGGACGTTTGCCTATCTCGCGATCGCTCTGGCCGCTTTCGCGCCCTTTCCGGTCCTCGCCCTGACGCGCCGCGAGCCCGGAACCGATGGTGGTCGCGGTGCAGCGCTTCTGAACGGCGTGGCGATCGGAACAGTGATCCTCACTGCATCCTGTGCGATCGTCGCCATCCCCGGCTGGATGGCCCTCACCATGCTGGCCGGTGCGGGCATCGATTCCGATACGAACCTGACGCCCGCGGTGATCGCAATCGCTCTTGCTCCCTTCGCGCTGCTCGCCATTGCCCTGCCGCGGATCAAACGACTGCCGAGCGATGCGGCCCTTCTGCGCTCGACGACCCTCGGCCCCTTCGTCGATATCTTCTGGCGCTACGGTTTCGCCACGCTGGTCGTGCTCGGCTTCGTCTCGCTTTACCGGGTGGGAGACGTGCTCGCGCTCACCCTGTCCCATCCGATGTGGGACGCGCGTGGCTATTCGCTAGACCAGATCGGGATTGCCGATGGCGCGGTCGCTCTGCCTGCGAGCATGGTGGGTGTGGCGCTGGGCAGCTGGATGGCGGCGAAATGGCGCCTGTCATGGGCGCTCGCGGCGGGCGCACTGGTCGCCGCGCTGGGGAATTGGGTGTATGTCTGGTTGTGGTTGCGGCCGGCCGACGGCTGGGTGCTCTACACCAGCGTGGCTGTCGATCAGTTTGGCAATGGGCTCGCGGGCGCGGTCTTCGTGGTGTATCTCTCCATGCTGGTCAATCCGCGTTTCCCGGCGGCGCAATACGCCTTTCTCTCCGGCTTCGCCTTTCTGCTCGCACGATTGCTGGCGGGCGCATCGGGAGAAATGCAGCAGGCGATCGGCTATGACGGCTTCTTCATCCTGACCGGCGCGGCCAGTATCGCCGCGATCGTCTTTCTTCCCTTTCTCGCGCGCATCCGATCGCGAGGAAACAGCGCCGGGCCCCAGGAGGCCGCATGATCGATATAGAACGCGCGTTCGCCCCCGCTCGCCGCATGATCGAGGAAGGGCGTATGCCCTGCGCGGCCCTGGGCATCATCGCCCGGGATGGTACCAGCGCGGTATCCTACCACGGGGATGCGACGATAGAGCCGGACCACGAGGAACTGACGCGAGAGCACTGGTTCGATCTCGCATCGGTATCGAAGGTCATCGGCACCACCACGATGGTTCTCAAACTGGCCGAGGAAGGACGGCTCGATCTCGACGCACCGCTGACGAGCGCGATACCCGATCTGCGCCAATACGATGTCGAACACGCGTCCGAGCGGCGGATTACCTTCCGTCAGTGCCTCGCCCATCAGACCTTTCTGCCTGCGGTCTTCCCGATCTATACCTATGGCGACGATCCGCTGCGAATGCGCGCCTTCGTGCTCCAGCGCCAATGGACGCACGGCGCACCGGTCTATTCCGATATCAATTTCATCCTGCTCGGGATCGCGGTCGAGCGGATTACCGGCAAGCCGCTGTCCGGCTGGCCGCTCGGCAAGGGCCTCTCCTACGGCCCGCCGCCCGGCCCGGCGGTCGCAACCGAATTCTGTACCTGGCGCAATCGCATGCTGAAGGGAGAGGTGCATGACGAGAACGCCGCAGCCCTTGGTGGCGCGCCGGGCCACGCGGGCCTCTTCGGCACGGTAGACGGCGTGCTTGGGTTCGCGCGCGCCTTGATGGCAGGCGAGGTGCTGTCGCCTGCCTCGATGCGGCTCATCCGAACGTCGCAATTCCATCACCGGACGCATGGATGGGAGCTGCCTTATGGTGGCTGGTCCGGGGGAGAAGCCTGTTCGCGCACCACGATCGGACACACAGGATTTACGGGAACCGGGTTGTGGGTGGATTTCGAGCGCGGGATGGCGTGGACGCTCCTTACCAATCGCGTCCATCCGACACGCCATCGCGACCGCGCGATCTACGAATTGCGGCCCGAGATCGGTCGCAGCGTCATCGAAGCCTGGGAAGCCGCGAATTAGAGTGCGCTCATGCGCCATGTTCGGGCGTCCATAACCTGACCGCATGAAAGGAAATCGCGGCGCTTGTCACCGGAGTGCTCACCCCTTTAGGCAAGGTCTCATGCGGTTCCTCACCCTCCTTTTCGCCACGCTGGTGTTGCTCCAGTCGCCCTCGCTCGCGCAGGAGGATCGATTCCCGCCGGTAACGGATGTCGCAAGCTCCGAGAATCTGGCGGAGCGCTTGGCGCTCCCCTTCGCCTCTGGCCTCGCAGGAGCCGCCGATGCGCCGGTATTCGCCTGGGTCAAAAACGCGCGCGGCGTGCGCAATGTCATGGTGGCACGCGCGGGAGAGACCGCGCGCAGACTGACCGATTATGGCGCCGACGACGGGATCGAGATTTACGGCCTCGCTTTGTCGCCCGATGGGACGAAGCTCGCGTTCGTTCGTGGCGGCGACGCTTCCTTCGCCGACGATCACTCGCCCAACACCGGACAGGCCGTGGAAGCGCCCGACCAGACGGTCTATCTCGCCAATCTCGCCAGCGGCGCAGCGCCGCGCGCGATCGGTAGAGGGCACGACCCCTCGTTCTCGCCCGACGGACGCTCGCTCCTCTTCGTACGGAGCGGAACGATCATGGTATCGACCGGAGAGGACGAGGCGCGCCGCGTCGCGGATCTGCGCGGTAATGCAGGCGATTTCAGCTGGTCGCCCGATGGGACGCGCATCCTGTTTCGCGAATTGCGTTCAGGCCACAGCATTGTCGGGGTGGTCGACATCGCTCGGGCAAGCTTGCACTATCTCGGCGCGACACTTGGCCATTCGAGCGATCCCGCCTTTTCACCTGACGGCCAGGCGGTTGCCTTCATTCAGTTCCGCGATGCCCCCGCCCGTTTCGATGACAGCCGCGGATCCTTCTGGTCGGTGCGCGTGGCGGATCTAGCGACGGGGGATGTTCGCACCGTATGGTCGGCGCCGGAAGGCGAAGGCGGGCAATATTACGGGACGCGAGGACGCAATCTCTTCTGGACGGCCTCGGGCCATCTGCTCTTTCCCCACGAGGGGAGCGGCTGGCTTCATGTCATGGCGGTGCCCGCCACGGGTGGGCCTGCGCACGATCTGACGCCGGACGCCAACGAGGTCGAGAATTTCGTGCCCACGCCGGACGGGCGGGGGGTTGTCTATTCCGCCAATCCCGGCGATCTCGACAGCCGCACACTCTGGCAGGTCGATATCGCCAGCGGCGCGGACCGGCGGCTTACCGATGATGGGCAATTCGCCTTTTTCCCGGTTTTCGGCGGAACTCGCCTCGCAGCGACGCTGACCGACGCGCGATCGCCCGCGCATATGGTGCTGATCGACACGATGGAAGCGCTCGGCCCGAAACCGAGCGTCGCGGCCTATCCCGGGCCCCAGACGGTCCGCTTCACGGCGGAGGACGGCACAAGCGTCCACGGCCAGTATTTTCGCGGCGTCGGCGAAGGCCCCCGCCCGGCGCTGATCTTCGCCCATGGAGGTCCGCGCCGTCAGATGATCGCAGGCTTCCACCCGATTTTCTATTATCACAACACCTATATCCGGAATCAGGAATTCGCGGCCCAGGGCTATGACGTTCTTTCGGTCAATTTCCGCAGCGGCACGAATTACGGCCGCGCCTTCCGCGAAGCGCCCGGCACGGGGCGGGAGGGCGCTTCGGAATATCAAGACATTCTTGCAGGCGCGCGCTGGCTGGCGGCACGGCCCGGCGTCGATCCGGCGCGCATCGGGATCTGGGGCGGGAGCTGGGGCGGATATCTCGCTGCCCTCGCGCTCGCGCGCGATAGCGATCTGTTCGGGGCGGGAGTCGATCTTCATGGCGTGCACGCGATGGTCCGCCCGGTGCCCGACACCTACGCGCCCGACGAAGCCCTGGCGATTCAGCAGCTGCAATGGGAGAGCTCACCCATGGGCGCGATCGAGGACTGGCGTTCACCCGTCCTGCTGATCCACGGCGATGACGATCAGAACGTCGATTATCGCCAGTCGCTCCTGCTGGCGCGCGAATTGACCGCGCGCGGGGTACCGTTCGAGGAACTCGCGATACCCAACGAACGCCACGATTTCTTCCGCTATGAAAGCTGGCTCGAATCGCTGGAGGCGACCGGGGACTTTTTCGATCGCACGCTGGAGCAGGCACGATGATCCGCACTCTCGTCGCCCTGCTTGCCGCATTGGCCTCCTTGGCCGTCGCCTTTGCGGGCCCGCCTGCCAGCGCCCAGCAGGAACGGGCGACGCTGATCCGCAACGCCCGGATCTTCGATGCCACCGGCGCGCCCGCTTTTCGCGGGGATGTCCTGATAAGGGGCGGCACCATCGCCGAGATCGCCCCGCGCATCCGCCACCCGCGTGGTTCGGTGGTGGTCGATGCGAAGGGGCGCACTCTGATTCCCGGGCTGCATGACCTCCATACCCATCTGCGCTCTCCCGCCTATTCCGCCCCCGAAGACATGGCGAAAGCCTGGGCGGGCTATCTGGTGAACGGCGTGACCATGGTGAACGATTATTCGCTTTCGGCGGAAATGCTCCAGCCGATCCGCGCCATCACCACCGGGCCCGACGCGATCTGGGCACCGCATCTCAATCTTGCGATCCGCGCGGGCGTGCCGGGCGGGCACGGCACGGAATATGGCTGGGGGGACTTCTTCACGATGAAGGCCGCCAGTCCGCGTGCAGCTCATCTCGCGATGACGCGGGCCCTGCCGTATCGGCCCGACGTGGTCAAAGTGTTCGCCGATGGCTGGCGATACGATCGTGGTCCGGATCTCAATTCCATGAATGTCGGCACGCTCACGGCAATTGTCGCGGATGCCCATGCGCGCGGCATCCCGGTGGTGACACACACCGTCACGCTCGAAGGCGCGAAGGTGGCCGCGGCGGCGGGGGTCGATGCGGTGGTCCACGGGATCGGAGACGTCCGGGTGGACGACGAGGCGATCGCCCTGATGCGCGACAGGGGAACGGGTTATGTCTCGACTTTGGTCGTCTACGAGCCGGGCGATATACGCCAGATGACGGATGGGGAGAAAAGCGTCCTGTCCTCTCCCGAACTGGCGCGCGAGGCAGCCCGGGCGGCGCGCGGCAATCGTGTCGTCGAACCGGAGGTCACCGCGCGGTGGGAGGTTCTCAAGGCCAATCTCAAGGCGATGCACGCCGCGAATATCCCCATCGGCGTGGGGACGGATGCGGGGATTGGCGGCGTCTATCACGGCAGCGCCGCCATTCGCGAGATCGGCTGGCTGGTCCAACTCGGTCTGACGCCTGCCGAAGCGCTGATCGCAGCGACCCGCACCAGTGCCGAAATTATGGGTCAGGCCGACCGTCACGGCACGATCGCCGTCGGAATGCGCGCAGATCTCGTGCTCGTGGATGGTCGCCCGGACGAGGAGATTACCGACCTGTGGAAGATCGCGCGCGTCTGGAAGGCGGGCAGCGAGGTGCCGCTCAAAGAACTGCGCGCTCGCGCGAGCAATCCAGCGATGACACCCCTTCCCACCGTGTCGATGACGGGGCCTATCCTGACGGGTGCACGCAGCGACGGACGGACCGACCTCGACACCTTGCCGGTCGATTCCACCGATGCGGGCAGCGACCACAGCGATATCGCTTTCGTCCATCGCCACGGACCTGACGGCGCGCAGCCGATCTTCAGCCTCGCAAGCTTCGGCGCGAGCGCCCGTCCCTTCGCACAACTGGTCCTCCCGCTCACGAAGGGCGCGGTGCTGCCCGCCGATGCGAGCCGGTTTGCGGGCATCGCCTTCAAGGCGCGGGGGGCCGGGACATACCGCCTGCGCCTGGAAAGCTATGGCCTCGACGACTCGGACTGGTTCCAGCAGAATTTCGATGCGGGTTCGAAAATGCGCGAAATTCGCCTGCCCTTCTCCGCGTTCACGAGCAACGCGGATGCGCAACTCGACCTTGAAAGGCTGCGCGCGCTGCGTTTCGAACTGACGGGCGAGCCGGGCGGGCGCGGCTGGCTGGAACTGGACGATGTGCGCTTCTACTGACCGCCTAGCCGCGCAGACGCTCGACCAGCGCATCGAAACGCTCGCCGCTCGTGAGGGCTTGCGCCGCCGCGTTCGCTTCGTGGCCGAGCGCGAGGAGGACCGCCAGGCGGATATCGCCCTCGGCGAGAGCGAGAGCCCTGCGAGCCGTGCTTTGTGCGACTCCCGCGACCCTCTCGATCATCGCGACCGCACGCCTCTCCAGCTTCGCATTGCTGATCCGCATGTTGACCATCAGACCTCGGTAAACGAGGCCGAGCTCAAGCATGATCGCGGTCGACAGAGCGTTGAGCGCGGCCTTCTGCGCGGTTCCGGCGCCCAGGCGAGTGGATCCCGCAATCGCTTCCGCTCCCGTATCGAGCAGGATGGCGTGTTCGCCGGCTTCCAGCAGCGGGCTGCCCGGATTGTTGGCGACGGAAATGGTCAGCACCCCGCCCGCGCGCGCTTCCCGGACGGCGCCGATGGTGAAGGGCGTATGTCCGCTGGCGGCGATCCCGATCAGCACATCCGACTGCCCCAGCGCCGCTTCGCGCACCGCCGCTCTTCCGGCGGCCTCGTCGTCCTCCGCACCTTCGACCGCGCGCATCATCGCATCGGACCCTCCGGCAAGGAAGAAGGCGAGGCGTTCTTCGGGCCACCCGAAGGTCGGCGTGAGTTCGACGCCATCCTGCACGCCGATCCGGCCCGACGTGCCCGCCCCGGCATAGGCGATCCGGCCGCTGGCGCCGAGGCGCGCCGCCGCCTCCTTGGCCGCCTTTGCGATCGCGTCGCTCACACGCGCGACCGCCGCCACGGCATGGGCCTGTCCGTCGAGGATCGTGGCGACCGCCTTATCCAGCGGCCAGCGGTCGATCTCCTGAAGGTTGGGGTCGATACTCTCGGTGCTCATGATCGGGGCGTATCGCCTGCGCCGCCAGCTTGCCAAGCCATATCGCCGCGCCCCGCCCATAGGTCGCGGTTATGAGCGCGACCCACGCCGCATCATCGCAAATGCTGCGCGAAGCGGCCGAAGCGCCCCGGCGGGCAGCCTGGCAGCGTGACCGCAACCGCGACGCCCTGCGCGAAGCGGCACGGCGCATCCGCGCGCTCGATCCTCCATTCGCCATCACGATCGCGCAGGGCTCGTCCGATCGTGCGGCAAGCTTCGAGGCGGCGCAGAAGTTGAAGGAGGTCACGCGGATCCATGCCGAGGCGTTCAGCAGCGCCGACGTCGCGCACGGACCGATGGCGCTGATCGGCGAAGGCGATCCGGTCTTCGCTTTCGCCTCCCGGCGACGCTGCACGGGACGGTTTCCTGGATCGGCTCGGATCGCTGCGCGAGCGGGCGCGCATATCCTGTGGGCCGGAAGCGCGGATACCTGTTCCCTGCCCGCGATCCGCTCGCGCGATCCGGGGGTCGAGGCGACCGGCATGATCCTTAGCTTCTATCGCCTGGTCGAGGCGCTCGCCCACAGGCGCGGACTCGATCCCGATCATCCGCCCCATCTTTCCAAAATCACGCGCACCCGATGAGCGCGCACATCCTCTCTGGCGCAAAAATCGTTACCGCCGATGGCTTACGGGATGGCGCGGCTGTCGCGATCGAGAATGGTCTTGTCCGCGAGATCGGCTCTGGCGCCAAACCGTCCGCGAAGCGTGTCGAGCTGGAGGGCGGCTATCTCGTCCCGGGTTTCATCGACACTCAGGTCAATGGCGGCGGCGGCGTTCTGTTCAACGACGCACCGACCGTCGAAACGATAGACGCCATCGCGCAGGCCCATCGCCGCCATGGAACGAGCGGCCTCCTTCCTACCCTTATCAGCGACGATTTCGACACTCTGCGATGTGGGATCGAAGCCGTCGATGCGGCCATCGCGGCGGGCGTGCCGGGAATACTCGGCATCCATGTCGAGGGGCCGTTCATCAGCACGGAGCGGCGCGGCATTCACGCCGATCGGTTCGTTCGCGCGCCGATGGAAGCGGAGCTCGAACTGCTCGCTCGCCCTTCGCGAGGCGTGAAACTGGTCACTCTCGCCCCCGAGGCAGTGCCAGCCGGGACGATTCCACGCCTGCGCGCAGCGGGAGTGCTGGTCGCCGCTGGCCACTCGACTGCCGATTACGCGGCGACGCAGCGCGCGCTCGACGAAGGGCTCGACGGGTTCACGCACCTGTTCAACGCGATGACGCCCTTCGGATCGCGCGAACCGGGCATGGTCGGCGCCGCGCTTGAAGATCGCAAGAGCCGGTTCGGCATTATCGTCGATGGCCACCACGTGCATCCTGCCAGCCTGCGCGTGGCGCTCGCGGCGCGCGGGCTCGATGGGGCAATGCTGGTTACCGACGCGATGCCCCCAGCTGGCACGGCCATGGCGCGGTTCGAGTTGCAGGGCCGGACGATCATGGTCGCGGATGCTGCTCTGCGGGGCGACGACGGCAAGCTCGCCGGAAGCGCGCTGACGATGGATCTGGCGCTGCGCAACGCGATCGGGATGCTTGGTCTGTCGCTCGCGGATGCAAGCCGCCTTGCAAGCGCCAATCCGGCGTCGTTCCTGCGCATGAGTGCCCGGCGCGGAACCATCGCGCCCGGCATGGTCGCCGATCTGGTCCACCTCGATGATGCGCTTCGGGTCCGCCGGGTCTGGATCGCCGGACGGCTCCACGATTATGGCTGAGGGCGATATCCCGCGAGATAGAGGGCGCCGTCCACCGGGTCGCCATGTGCCGGCACCAGCCGCGCCACCGTTCGCGCCTTCAGCCACGGCTCCATGCGCGGCGCGAGCCCGCCGGCAAGCGCGCATCGAATTGCGCCGCGTTCGAAGATCGTCTCGATGAACCGCTCGATATGGCGCGCCCCATCCTCGACTATGGAGCGGGCGATCTCATCATTCGCTTCGGCGAAATCCATCACCAGCGGCGCGAAGCTCGCATAATCGGCGGGCCGCGCCTCGTCCATCCAGGCGATCGCGCGCGGGGTCTCGTGGCCGAAGCGGGCGGTGATCGCGCTGCTGAGCGGAGTGGGCTTGGTCCGCCCGTCGAGCGCGCGTAAGGCGTGGCGCATCGCGCTGAGGCCGAGTGCGGCTCCGCTGCCTTCGTCGGAAATGGGAAAGCCGTATCCGCCGATGGTGAAGCTTTTCCCCTCGTGCAGAACATGCGCCGAACTGCCCGTGCCGATAATCAGAATGGCACCGTCCTGCCCGCCATGGGCACCCAGATTGGCGATCATCCCGTCGGTGGCGAAAAGGGTGCTGGCATAGGGAAAATCCTCCGCTTCCAACGCGCTGCAAGCCCCGTCGCGCGACAATCCGGCGATCCCCGCACCCATCGCGATCTCGCCGATTGCGCCGTCTTCGATCCCTGCGGCGGCGATGGCATCGCTACCCGCCTCGAGCAGGACCTTTTTGACCCGGCCGATCCCCATGCGCGTATTGCCGGGCCCCGCCTCGCCCGTGCCGATTACGGCTCCGTCCGCATTGATCAGCCGCGCGCGCGTCCTGCTGCCACCGACGTCGAAACCGAGATAATATCGCGCCATCATAGTCCCAAAAAACCGCCAGAGTCCCCGCTTCTCTTAGCGGCATGGGCTCGGCAGCGCGCCATTCGATGGAGGCAAGGGCATTGCCCGAGGTTATGGGTTGGGCCCGGTCGACGGCGGTAAAGGCTATCTGCAGCCCCGTCCTTGGCTATAGCGGAGCGATGCGTTCGATCCTTGTCCATGCCCTCGCGCTCTTTCTCGCCACGCCCACGCTGGCCCAGCAGGGCGAGGCATCCGCTCCATCGAAGGCCGAGCCAACCCGCCCGGTGGCGGAGATCGTCGCAGAAATCCTCTCCGCCGCGCCGGAGGGCACGCGCTATGGGCTGGTGGTCCAGAAAAGGGAGGGCGGCGAAATCCTCGCTATCGCGGCGGACGAGCGTTTCATTCCCGCATCGAACACCAAGATCTACACCACGCTCGCCGCCTATCGCCAGCTCGCGGCCTTGCAGAGAGCCGCCGAAGGTACCGGCGTACGCATCGAGCCGGCACCTGATGGCGCAGTCGATGTCGTGCTCGAAGGGCGCGGCGAAGCGACCGTGTCGAGCGCGCGCGATTGCCGGACCCAGTGCCTCGCCACTCTCGCCGACGCGGTCGCCGCGCGCGCACGCCGGGTTCGCAATGTCGTGGGCGATGCGAGCTGGTATCCCGATGAGCGCTGGAGCGCGGGGATGAGCTGGAACAACATCCCGTTTCGGTACGGCACCGCCACCGGCGCGTTGGTGGTGGACGACAACGAGATCGTGGTGTCGGTGGCGCCGGGCAGGATCGGACAGCCGGGCACGATAGAAAGCGACGGCTATTACCGGATCGACAACCTGACACGGACGGTGGCGGGCGCCGACAGTGCGCTCGACCTTCGCCGCCTGCCCGGCAGCGATACGCTGGTTGTCGACGGCACGATCGGTACGGGCGCGGACCCTTCCGCGTTTCGCCTCGGCTTGGACGATCCCGCCCACCGCGCCGCCTGGCGGCTTGCGAGACTGCTTGAGGAGCGCGGCGTACAGGTAACGGGCGACGTCACGTCACGCTATCGTCCGCTCCTACCCTCGGACGATCCGGTAAACCGCGCGGGCGCCCCAGCCGCCCGAATGCCGAAGGAGGAAATGCTCGCGCGATTGCCGCCCGAGCAAATCGCAGCCGACATCGTGACGATCAACAAGCAGAGCCAGAACCTTCACGCCGAATTGATGCTGCGCCGGGCCGGAAAACTCACGGGCAGCGGCTCGGTGGCGGACGGCCAGCGCGCTCTGGAAGACCTGCTGGACGCTGCCGATCTCCCCCGCGATGGCTTCGTCCTTGCCGACGGATCGGGCATGTCGAGTTACAATCGTTTGAACCCCCGCATCACTTCGAGACTTCTCGCCTGGGCCGCCCGGCAGGAATGGGGCGATGCGTGGCGCGCCAGCCTCCCCGTGGGCGGGATCGACGGGACGCTCGCGCGCCGTTTTGCGGAAACGCCGCTGGAAGGGCGTATATTTGCCAAGACCGGCTCGCTCAACGCATCGCGCGCACTGTCAGGCTATATGATTGCGGCCAGCGGCGAGCAGTTGGTCTTCTCCGCCGTTGCCAACGACATCCCGCCCGGCGGAGAAGCCGCCGCGCTGGCGGCGCTGGATGCGGCGCTGGTGGCGATCGCCGCCGAAAACTGATCGTCAGTTCGGCGAAATGGTGAAGCGGCGCACTGCCGCCGCGTCCACGGCCGGGCGGGTAAAGGCCCACTCGGCCATCTCGCCCGCAAGCCAGGGCTCATAGAAATCGCGATAATGCGGCGAGGCGGGGTCGGCCGACTGGCCGGGCAGAAGGAGGAACCGCGTACGGTCCCAATTGCCGACATCGGCGGCGAAGAGGAAGCTTGCTCCGTGCCGAACCGAATAGCTCCCGCCCGCACGCATTCCGCGCGCCATCACCGTAGTGCCGTCCCCGCCGGATTCTCCGCCCGCGATCGCAGGGAAGGCATCGGCGATGGCCGGAACCGCGTCGAGCGGATGGTCGATAGTCACGCGGTGCAGATCGCCCCAGCGCCATTGCCCCGGATCGGCGCCACCCACTTGCACGGCCTCCGCCGAGCCAGCCGCCAGCGCGCCGTCGATCAACTCGCGCCTCGTCACAGCCGGATCGGGCCCGAGGCGAGCGTCGAGAGTTTCCAGCGCAGTCAGCATCGCATCGAGATTGACGCGCGATACGAGATCGCGCGCAGAGGGCGGAATGACGGCGGCATGAAACCGCTCCGCAAGCTCGGCAATCACCATCTCGTAAAGCAGTGCCGCGCCGCTATCGGCAGCAAGATCGCCGTTCCAGCCGGCGAGCATCCGCGCAGCATCGCGCGCGTCCGGCGAGGGTTCCTCCGGCAGCATTGCCACGAGCTTCGTCGCCGGAATGGCGACGGTATCATGCAACAGCGCCACACTGTCATCGAGCGAGTGCCGGCCCTGCGCACCGAGCACCTCCTCGATCCGGTCGTGGCGAAAGGGATCGGACCAGGTGAAGCTCAAGATACGCTCGTCATAGGGATAATCCGGCGGCAGATTCATGGCATTGGCCGATACGATCACGCCATTGTCCGGATTGAAGCGGCTCGGCATGTCCGCGACCGCCTGTACGCCCGCCCAGTCGAACGATCCGTCGCCCGGCGCAGGAAACAGCCCGTCATGGCGCGGCCTTTTGGGAGCGAACCCGATCGCCTGCCAACCAGTGTTGCCGTCGATATCGGCGTAATGGAGATTGGTCGGGGAAACATGCAGCCTGAACGCCTCGCGCAAGCCAGCCCAATCTTTCGCCAGATTGATGGCAACGATGGCGAAGCGCATATTGGCGCCCGGCAGCATGGTCACCGTCGCGAATGCGATGGCCCGGTTCCTCGATGGATCCTCGGCGATCACCGGGCGCCCTTCGCTGTATCGCATGACGATCCGCTCCGCCGCCCCGCCCTTCACCGCGACCACATCCTCGACCACATCGAAGGGCTTCCAGTCCCCATTATGGCGGTAACGCGTCGGATCGTCGGGATGCGTTTCCAGCACGAAGAGATCGGTCTGGTCGATATGGAAATTGGTCCGCCCGAAGGCGAAGCGATCGGTATGGCCCTGCATGATCCCCGGCAGACCCGGATATCCCGCGCCGATCACGTCGAGGCCGGGCGCGGTCAGATGAACGATGTGACGGGGACTGAAACCGCCGATCGCAAGATGGGGATCATTGGCGAGGATCGGGCGTCCCGTATCGGTTCGAGTGCCGGCAACGGTCCAGGCATTGCTCCCCTGCGCGGCCTGATCGGTCCGGCGGTTCTCTCTCAGCAGTGCCGCGTCGATCCGCGCGACCAGCGGCGGCTCGATTGCCGGGGGACGATCGAGATCGCGCAGCGCGCCGAGGTCGAGCGGGGAAACGGCGGCGCAATCGAGACCGGGAGGCACGGTGAAATCCCATGCCGGGCGCAGCGGTTCGCGCCAGTTTTCGAGATCCAGTAAACCGCGCGCTTCCAGCATGGCGCGCCGGATCTCCTCGTCGGCATCGTCGCTCCCCGCCCCGCGACGGCGCAAGCAGTCCTCCACCGACCAGCGCATGGGTTCGATCCCGAGGATCGCGAATTCGCGTGGCGCCAGTGACGGATCGGCTGCAATCTCGTCGATCCGGGCGTTGATCCCTGCGCAATATCCGCACACGCAATCGACGACATCGGCGGGAATGGACGCCAGTTCCGCGCTCAGGTCGCCGCGATAATGAAACAGCCGTGCCGCGCGGTCGGAGGGGATAAAACGCGGACCGAAGGCTTCCGCCATCCGCCCCATGTCTCTTCGCAGATCGAGGTCGAGCTGGAACAGGCGGTCGCGTGCGACCAGATAGCCCTGGCCCCAATAGGCATCGTGCAGCGACGCGGCGCGGACATGCGGAATGCCGAAGCGATCCTCCAATACGCTGATTGTCGCCTTCAGCCCCCTGCCCCTCGACAATTCGCCGGGGTGAAACCGGGCCATACCGCGCGCGGACAGGCCAGCCAGGGCAGCGATCCCCGCCGTGGCGAGCAGAAGAGCCCGGCGGGTCATCGCCCGGTTCGCTGATTGGAAGTCAAAAGTGCCGCTCCGCCTGACCGTGGGGTTCGCGTGATCGTAGCGGCACGGCACCGCCCCGCGCATATCTTTGGGAAGCCAGGCCATAACTCGCGGCTATCTGGGCCGATCGCGCGCGAAAGCGTTAAATCGCATCCCATACCCCAAAGCTATATGTCCGTGCACATCTCGGAGCGCTGCACGTATTGACGAAGCTACACTCGCGGTTAGGTTCGAATCTGCTGAAAAAAGAAGGTTTGGCGACAGATCGAACCAATTTTCGATGCAGCGCGCACAATCTTGATACGGTCAATTCTACCCGGCCGTCACGGGGTAGAAATGTTTCGCGATTTCGGCGCAACGGCCGGAATCGCTTCAGGGAACAGGGTGGTTCGAATTTGTCATGACCCGTTTCGACGGGCCAGCAGTGGCGTGAACCGTCCGCTTGGTAATGAGGGATTTAAGATGCAAATGCCAAAGCGCACACCATCCCGGTTTTCGTCCGGTCGCACTCGCCTCGTCAGCAGCAGCGCGCTTGCAGGCACCGCCCTTCTCGCGATGGCGGCAGTACCCGCGGCAGCGCAGACGGTTGCAGACGAAGACGAAGATCCCGCCGTGCAGACGACCGAGACCATCGAACGCTCTTCCGACGACATTATCGTCACCGGCTCACGCGTCGCGAGGCTCGGTTTCGACAGCCCAACACCACTGACGGTCATCAGCACGGAACAGATCGAGGCGGAATCGCCGACCAACAACCTGTTCGACCTCGTCAGTCAGCTTCCCTCCGTGGCGGGCAGTGCGCAGCTGTCGAATTCCCGCCTCAACATCAGCTCCGGCCTGTCGGGCATCAACACGATCAACCTGCGAAATCTCGGGCTGGAGCGGACGCTGGTCCTGCTCGATGGGCGGCGGACCGTGCCCTCGACCGTGCAGGGCTATGTCGACGTCAACACCTTCCCCCAGCAGCTCGTCAGTCGCGTCGAGGTGGTCACCGGCGGCGCTTCGGCCGCCTATGGTTCGGACGCGGTTGCGGGCGTGGTCAACTTCGTGCTCGACAAGCGCTATGACGGGCTGAAACTCAGCGGCAATTCCGGCATCACCGACAAGGGAGACGGCTTCACCTATCAGGTGAGCGCCGCGACCGGCGTGCCCTTCGCGGACGGACGCGGACATATCCTTTTGAGCGGGCAAGTTTCGCACCAGGACGGCATCTTCCAAGTCGATCGGGACTGGAATTTCGGTGTGCAGAACATCATTCCGAACCCCGATTACACTGCGACCAACGGCCTCCCCCAATTCATCGTGCGCGGCCCCGGCAATCGCAACAATGCCGCGCCCGGCGGGATCATCAACGCGTCCTCCGGAGGCGTCGCCGACCGCTTGCGGGGCCTGTATTTCGGTCCCGGCGGGCAGGTGCTTCGTTACGATTACGGCCAGTTCCCGACCGTCGCGCAAAGCAGCGGCATTACCATCGGCGGCAGCTATCAGGTCGACGATTCGAACAGCCGCATCGGGCTTTCGCCGGAAGAGGACCGACGCAATGCCTTCGGTCGGCTGAGCTTCGATATCACGCCATGGGCCACGGCTTTCATCGAAGCGTCCTACAATTGGCAGGAAACCTTTTTCAATGCAGGGCCCCAATTCTCGACCGGCCGGGTTCTGCGCGGCGACAACGCGTTCCTGATCCGCACCCTGGGCGCGCAGGCGGCGGGTATCAATACGGTGACAGTCGGGACGACGCAGAGCGACCTGCCTTTCCGCGCCCTCAACAACACGCGCGACGTCCAGCGCTATGTCGGCGGATTGGAAGGGGAATTCCAAATCGCGGGTAAGGCCGCGATCTGGGACGCCTATGTGCAGTATGGCGAGACCAATTCGCGCGAGCAGTTGCGCGACATCATCATAAACACCAATTACAACAATGCGATCGATGCCGTATTCGCTCCGGCGGGCAATGCGATCGGCGTCCCGGCAGGCACCATCGTATGCCGTTCCACGCTGACGAACCCGACAAATGGCTGCGTTCCGCTGAACATTTTGGGCACGGGGGTCGCCACTTCGGCGGCGGTCGATTACGTTCTCGGCGATCCCTATCGCGATCAGACATTGAAACAGACGGTGGTCGGCGCGAACCTGTCTTTCACGCCGTTCGCGCTCTGGGCCGGTGACGTGAGCCTCGCCGTTGGTGCCGAATATCGCAAGGAAGAGGTATCCGGCTTCGTGCCCACCGAGCTCCAGACCGGATTCCAGGTCGGCAATTACCTCCCGACCTTCGGGGAATACGACGTCAAGGAAGCCTATCTCGAAGCCGTCGTTCCGCTTGGCTTCGGGTTCATCTTCAACGGCGCGGTGCGTGCGACGGACTATTCCACCTCAGGCTACGTCACGACCTACAAGCTGGGTGCGACCTGGCAGCCGATCGACGACATCATGCTGCGCGGAACCTATTCGCGCGACATCCGGGCGCCCAATCTGAACGAATTGTTCCAAGCCGGCACATCGCGGACGAACACGCTGACCAATGCCTTCGTCAATCCGGCGACCACCATCACCTTTCGCGAGACCACGACGGGCAATCTCGATCTCGAACCGGAAAAGGCCGACACCTATTCGGCGGGCGTGGTGCTGATGCCGCGCTTCATTCCCGGGCTGTCCGCCTCGGTCGATTATTTCAACATCACCGTGGAAGGAGCCATCGGGCAGTATTTCGCGCAGGATATCTTCAACCGCTGCAACGAAGGCATCACCCGGTTCTGCGCGGCCTACGGCCCTGATCCCGACGGGGTGCGCGAACTGTTCTTCCGTGCGAGCCCCTTCAACTTCGCCGAGGTGCGGAACGAAGGCATCGACTTCGACGTGTCCTATCGACTGGGCCTCGACGATGTCTTCGGCATGGTGGACAGCTCGCTCGTCCTGCGCGCGGTGGCGACGCACTATCTCGAAAGCATCGTCGATGACGGGATCAGCGAACCGATCAGTCCGCTCGGCACCCTGTCCGGCAGCGGGCCGCCCGACTGGCTGTATCGCGGCTCGATCGCATTTCAGACGCCCGATTTCGGCCTGACCGCCGTAGGACGCGGCGTGGGCAGCGGGCGGTATTCCGCAACGCGCTTCGAATGTTCGACGGCATGTCCGCCCTCGACCTCGCTGGCACGCACGACCGACGACAACAGCATCGACGGCGTGTTCTATGTCGACCTCAACGCGACTGCCAAGATCGCGGAGGCGATGGGGGCCGATGCGGAGGTGTTCGTGCACATTACCAATCTGTTCGATGCCGATCCCATCATCCTGCCCGAAACCGGCCTGGCCGCGAACAGCACCTACAGCGATCTGCTGGGCCGCGCATTCCGCTTCGGGGTCCGGCTCGAATTCTGAGCCTTCGAATACGGGGAGGCCCGCGCGCGGTTCACGCCGCGGGCGGGCCTTTTCCTATGAGGGGCACTGAGCGGGTGGCGACCGCAGCAGCACGCGGCCCGCCGCCTCCCCGGTCACCGCGCCGTTCACCACCGCCAATCGTCCATTCACGAACAGGGCAGTGACACCCTCGCTCAGTTCGCGCGGAGACAGGTAGGTCGCGCGCGGCGCGTATCCGTCGGGATCGAGAACCAGCACGTCGGCGAAATAGCCCGGCTTTAGATAACCGCGCTCTTCGACCTTATAGATATCGGCCACCTGCCCGGTCGATTGGCGGATAAAGCGAGCAAGGTCGATCGTGCCACGTTCCACCACATAGGTACGGTATTTCTCGGGATAGGTGGCGAACATGCGGGGATGTCCCAGCGAGCCGTCCGAGGCGGTGACGACCCATGGCTGGCGCATCAAGGCCTCGACATCGCCCTGCGCCATGTTGAAGGACGCGACTTCCGTCCCCCGCCCGCCTTCCGACGCGACCTGTGCGATAATGCGGATCGCAGCCTCGACCGGATCGATCCCCTTCGCTTTCGCGTGTTCTTCCAGTGTCCGACCTGTCCAGACCCGATCGGGAGCAGTCAGAAGAAGCGACCCCGCTCCGCCCCGGCGGCGCAGGTTTTCGGCCATTTCCGTGCGGATACGCGCCTCGTTCGCGGGATCGGAGAACCGCGCCAGGAGTGCTTCCGACCCCCCATCGACCGCCCAGCGCGGCAGCAGCGCGGCATCGAGGCTCGATCCCGAAGCGAGCCATGGATATTGGTCGGCGGTTACGTCGATCCCGCGCGCCCTTGCCGCCTCGATCAAGGCGATCAGGGCGGGCGCTTCGCCCTGCACGTCCACACCAAGCGCCTTGATATGCGCGATATGGACGGGCGCGCCCGCCTCCTCGCCGATGCGGATCGCTTCGCGCGTCGAATCCATCAGGCCGATCGTATAGGAGGACTCATCGCGCTGGTGCGTGTCGTAAAGGCCGCCGCGCCGCCCAGCCTCCCCCGCCAGGGCGATCACCTCCTCGGTCGTGGCGAAGCTTTGCGGGGCATAGAACAGGCCCGTCGAAAAGCCCGTCGCGCCAGCGCACATCGCGTCTGCGACGAGCTTCTTCATGGTGTCGAGCTCGTTCTGGTCAGGCGCGCGCGCCACATCGCCCAGCACCCGCTCCCGTACCGCACCGAAGCCCACGAAAGGAACCACATTGGTGCCGACGCCCGAATTGGCCAGTTTTCGCGCATCCGCCGCGACATCGGGCGTGCCGCCGCCGTCGACGCCGATCATCACCGTGCTCGCCCCCTGTGTCAGCCAGGCGGCGTTGATCCGATCGGCGGGATCGTTCGCGCGCAGAAAGATATCCGCATGAGTATGGGGATCGATAAAGCCCGGCGCCACGATCTGCCCCCGCGCGTCGATCACCCGCTCGGCCGTGAATGCGCGCTGGGGTCCGACATAGGCGATCCGGTCATCTGTTATCGCGACGTCGCCGGGATAGGCCGGCGCCTCGCTGCCATCGTAGATAGTCCCGCCGCGGATCACGATATCGACTGCAGGCGGCGCGCTGGTGGCGCAGGCACCGAGGGTCAGGGCGCAGGCGAGCGCGGCGAGAGACGGCAGGCGGTGGACAGGCAAGGACGGCATGAAGAACGTTCCTCTTCGCAACCGACGACGCAAGCCGCGCCGCGCGTTGGTGAACGAAAGGCATTTACGATTGCCGCCGATCCGTCCACCCCTGAACCCTGTCGGCGCGTTTGCCGCCTATAGCCGCACCGAATGCGTCCCCTTTGAGCGAGGTCGTCTCACCGATGAATTTACGCCAGATCGAAGTCTTCCACGCGGTATTCCTCCATGGCACGGTCAGCGCCGCGGCGCGCGCGCTCAACGTGTCGCAGCCGAGCGTCACCAAGGTGCTTCGCCATGCCGAGAAGTCGTTGGGACTGGATCTTTTCGAGCGGACCAAGGGGCGGCTGATTCCGACGGAAGATGCGCGCACCCTGTTCGGCGAGGTCTCGGACATTCAGGATCGCGTGCGCTCGCTGCATCAGGCTTGCCGCAACTTGCGCCAGGGCGAAGGCAGCCTGCTGCGCATTTCGGCCCTGCCCTCGCTGGGGCTCGGCGCTTTGCCGGAAGCGGTGGCGCGTTTCACCGAAAAGCGAAGCGAAATCCGTTTCGATCTCCAGACGCTTCACCACGACGAGATCGTGCGCAAGCTCTACGAGCGGGAAACCGATATAGCGATCAGCTTTGAAGTTCCGATTGCCGCACCGGTCGCCCATCAGGTGATCGGCGAAGGGGAATTGGTGGTACTGTTCCGGCCGGAGGATATGCCCGATGCGCCCTCGCGCGTCCATCTGGCCGACATGGAGGACAAGAATTTTATCAGTCCGATCCAAAACGGCCCCATCGGCCAATTGCTGCGCAGCGAACTCGACCGCCTCGAAGTAACGCTGACCGAAAGCGCCTCCTCGCGCACCTATTACATCGCGGCCGCGCTGGTGCGCGCGGGATTGGGCATGGCGATCGTCGATAATTTCACGGCCGAATCCGCACTGTCGGCAGGGCTCGCCAGCCGCCCGCTCCAGCCCGCCCTGACCTTCGACATAAATGCCGTCTATCTCCAGGCCCGACCACCTTCGCGCGCCGGTGCCGATTTCCTCGCTCTTCTCGCGGAAGTGATCGACGCGGTATAGCCCGACGCTATGCCCCCGATGGGACACGCCATCTGGGTGAGCCGAACGCATCGAAGTAAAGTCGCCCTTTCTTTCGACATGCGGGCTATGATGATCGCGACACCCTATCTCCTCTATCTCGGCAATTCGACCGATCCCTACGCCATCAAGACCGCGCGCGGCCTGGCGGTTTTTCGACCCGAACGATGCGTGGCCGAATTTCGCCGCGACGACTGCGCGCTGACGCTCGGGCTTCCGAGGATGACGTTCGCCGAGGCGGCTGCGAGCGGCGCGCGCACGATGGTGCTCGGCATCGTGAATTCGGGCGGCACGCTCGACAACGACGTCCTGGAGGACGCGATCGAGGCGATGGATGCAGGGCTGGACCTTGCCTCAGGCCTGCATCGGCGGTTGAAGGACGAGCCGCGCCTGGTGGAAGCCGCGCGGCGGACAGGCCGTCACCTTCACGACGTTCGCGATCCGCCTACCGGGCTGATGGTCGGGACGGGCGATCCACGACCGGGCAATCGCCTGCTGACTGTCGGGACCGATTGCTCTTCCGGCAAGATGTATACGACGCTGGCGCTTGAGCGCGGGATGGAAGCGCGCGGCGTCGCCTGCGATTTCCGCGCGACGGGACAGACTGGCATACTCGTCGCGGGTGCGGGCATCCCGCTCGACGCGGTGGTGGCCGATTTCATTTCCGGCGCGATCGAACAGCTCGCCCCCGCCCGCCATGACGCGGGCTGGGATCTGATCGAAGGGCAGGGATCGCTCTTCCACCCTTCTTTCGCCGGCGTTTCGACCGGTCTGCTGCATGGTGCCCAGCCCGCAGCGCTCGTCATGTGCCACGATCCGACCCGGCGCGTGATGCGAGGTCTGGCGCATCGCGCACCGCCCGGACTGGCCGACTGTATCGCCGCGAACCTTGCGACTGCCCGGCTCACCAGCCCCGATGTCCGCATGATCGGAATCGCCCTCAACACGTCGAGCCTCGACCAGAACGACGCGATCGCACTCTGTCTGCGCCTGCAGGACGAACACGGCCTGCCCTGTACCGATCCGCACCGGATGGGCGTGGAGCCGATCCTCGACGCGCTGCTCGGTCCGGCGGAAGGGGTGGCACGGGCCTGATGGCGGGAGCTGGCACCACCCTTTGCGCTCGCCACGAAAGCCTTCCGCTCGCGCGGCCCTTCCGCATTTCGCGCGGGGTGAAGACCGCCGCCGAAGTGGTGACGGTTTCGATCGGTCGCGACGGAAAGGTCGGGCGCGGCGAGGGAGTACCCTACCCGCGCTATGGCGAGAGCGTGGAGAGCGCGCTTGCCGCGATCGAAGCGCAGAGGGGGCATATCGAAGCCGGAGCGAGCAGACACGATCTGCTCGATCTGATGCCGGCTGGCGCGGCGCGAAATGCACTCGATTGCGCGCTGTGGGATCTGGAGGCGCGGCTGACGGGCCAGAGTGTGTTCGCAGAGCTGGGTCTCGCAGAGCCGCTGTCGCCGATCCCCACCGCTCTCACCATCGGGCTCGACACGCCTGCCGCGATGCGGGATGCCGCGCGCGCATTGGCGGGAGCACCGCTTGTAAAGGTCAAGGTCGATGCTAGCGATCCCGCCGCGCAATTGCGCGCCGTGCGCGAAGCCGCACCCGATCCGCGCCTGATCGTGGATCCGAACGAAAGCTGGTCGATGAAAGAGGTCGAGGGGCTACAGGACCTGATGATCGACCTGCGCATCGACCTGCTGGAACAGCCTTTGCCCGCAGGTGAGGACAGTGCGCTCGACGGCTTCGCATCCTCGATTCCGGTCGCCGCCGACGAATCGATCCACACGTCCGGCGATCTCGACGATCTGGCGAGCGGATACGGAGTGGTGAACGTGAAGCTCGACAAGGCGGGCGGGCTCACCGGAGCGCTCCAGCTGATCGAACAGGCTCGCCAGCGTGAGCTGGGGATCATGATCGGGTGCATGATAAGCTCCTCGCTCTCGATCGCCCCAGCCCTGGCTTTGGCTGCGGATAGTGCTTTCGCCGATCTGGACGGACCATTGTGGCTGCTAGAAGACCACAGCGAAGGTATTTCCTGCGATCGGGGCATGCTGCATCCACCGCGCGAAGGCTTCTGGGGCGCAGCGAATTAAAGGGGAGATGCGATTATGACCTGGCTGCGGCGGTGGCAGGCGCTGGCATTGTGGCGCCGCGTCGTGGTCGGTCTGATTGCGGGGATCGCTCTGGGTCTGCTAGCACCATCGGCAAGCGCCTATATCGCCTTCCTCGGGGATCTGTTCGTGCGGCTGATCCGAATGCTGGTGGTCCCCATCGTCTTCATCAGCCTTGCCTCTGGCGTCACCGCACTAGCCGATCCGCGCAGGCTGGGCGCGGTCGGTGCGCGTACGATCGCCCTGTTCGCGGCCACCACCTTCTGCGCAGTCGCGATCGGGATGGCGGCGGGCCTCGTCATCCAGCCCGGCCTGGGCGCGGCGATCGGAAACGGGGAGGCGTTTGCTCTGGGCGAGCCTGTGCCGGTCTACGATCAGTTGATGGGCATCGTCCCTATTAACGTGGTCGAGGCTCTGGTGGCGGGTGACATGCTCGCAATCATCTTCTTCGCCATCGCATTCGGTGTCGCCACCGTATTGGCAGGCGAGGAAGGATATCCGGTCGCAAACCTGCTGCAATCGGCTGCTCGCATTCTGTTTCGGCTGGTCGCGCTGGTGATGGAATTCACGCCCTATGGCGTTTTCGCGCTGATAGCCGTTGCAGTGGCTCAGAACGGAATTGCGGTCTTCACCAATATCGGATGGCTGGCTCTTTGTGTGGCGATCGGGGTCGGAGTGCAGATCGCGCTGATCCACGTTCCACTGCTCATTTTCGTCGCAAGGCGGCAGATCGGGGCGTTCTATCGTGCGGCGATCGACGCGCTTGCCGTCGCCTTCGCCACGGCATCGTCGGCTGCAACTCTGCCCGTCGCATTGCGGGTGGCCATCGAGAAAATGCAGATCGATCGCGGCGTTGCCTCGACCGTTCTTCCGATCGGCGCGAGTATCGGCAAGGACGGCACGGCGATGTATGTCGGGCTGCTGAGCGTCTTCAGCCTACAGGCGCTGGGCGTGACACCGGACCTCGCGATGCTGAGCATCGTTCTGCTCACCGGAGCCCTCGCGGCCTTCGGGACCGCGCCCATTCCCTCGGCCTCGTTGTTCATGCTTGCCGCCGTTCTCGCCTCGGTCGGCGTTTCGACAGCTCAGACAGCTTTGATAATCGGGTTCGTACTGCCCTTCGATCGGCTGCTCGATATGACCCGCACCGTCGCGAGCGCAAGTGCCAATCTGACCGTGACCGCATCAGTCGATAAGTGGGAAAGGCGAGACGATCTGGTTCAATAACCCGGTTATTCCGTTTCGACCGAGGTTCGAAGGCATGGTGCCGCTTCGAAAAAAACATGCCTCGAAAATGACTCAGCACGGGACACAGTGCTCGCCTGTTGCTGCCTCACCTGACTGTCCAGAGTAGCCGTCCCAACTCTCATTCGGTGACCACTGACGAACGCATTTCTGAGGTTTTCGAGGCATCATATCTTGGCTGAGGGTCCTGCCACCTCAGCCAGCTCTTCGATCCAGACGATTGCGTGAATCGCCCGGTACCACGGGGTCACCCGGCGGCGAGCTTGGATGGCGCGCCGCCTGAATGGCGTTGGCGGTTCTACGGCGGAGCGTCCTGTTCGCCGCGTGCGTGGGCCTCAGCCGACGGGATCGACGCCGGGAACCGTCGGCTCGATCGCGCCCAGCTCCGGCTCGTGCACTTCGACGTGTCCGCGACCCAGATGGCTCTTGCGATAGCCATAGAGCCCGTAGATCGCGAGGCCGATGGCACCCCAAACAGGCAGCACGAGCATCGCCTTACCGGGCAGGTTCACGAACAGGAACAGCGTCCCCGCCATCGTCGCGGGCCCGACGAACCATAGCGCGGGCGTTCGGAAGCTGCGCAGACGATCCGGCTCGGTCCGCCGCAGCAGCATGACGGCGAGCGCGACCATGAAGAAGGCGTAGAGTGTGCCCGCGTTGGCGATGTCGGCCAACTGCCCCACCGGCAGGAAGGCGGCGGCGAAAGCGACCACCGCGCCGGTGATCGCGGTGACGATATGCGGCGTCTTCCACTTCGGATGGATGCGCGAGAGCACCTCGGGCAGCAGGCCGTCGCGGCTCATCACGAAGAAGATGCGCGTCTGCGCGAAGAGCAGGATCAGGATCACCGACGGCAGCGCGACGAAGGCGGCGATGCCCAGCAGGTTGCCGATTCCCGAATAGCCGATCTCGCGCAGAACATGCGCCAGCGCCTCGTCTGAACAGACCAGCCGGTCCGCGAATTGCGGCAGCGCACACTGCACCGCGAGCTGTTCCGAGCCCGCAGGGAAGGGAATGCCGTCCGGCCCCATGATCGGCTGGCCGCCGATGGTGCCGATCGCGCCCGCCGCGACGAGGATGTAGAACAGCGTGCAGAAGGCGAGGCTGCCGATCAGCCCGATCGGCACGTTGCGCTGCGGGTTCTTGGTTTCCTCGGCCGCGGTCGAAACCGCATCGAAGCCCACGTAGGCGAAGAAGATCGTCGCCGCCGCGCCGACCGCACCCATGCCCGATCCCAATCCGCCGAACACGCCTGCGGGCAGCATGGGATTGAACCTGTCGAGCTCGGCCTGGGGCAGCGTGAGCACGATGAAGACCGTTAGCGCGGTGACCTTGATCGCCACGAGCACGGCGTTGACCCGCGCGCTTTCGCTGGTGCCGATCATCAGCAGCCAGGTGACCAGCAGCGCGATCACCACGGCGGGCAGATTGATCAGACCGCCCTCGATCCCGCCGAGGCTCAGCGGCCCGCCGGCGAGCCATGGGGGCAGCTCGACTCCGAAGAACTGGTTCAGGATCGTCCCGCTGAAATAGCCCGACCAGCCGACCGAAACCGCGCTCGCCGCGACCGCGTATTCGAGCACCAGGGCCCAGCCGACCGTCCACGCGAGCAGCTCGCCCATCACAGAATAGGTGTAGGTATAGGCGGACCCCGAGACCGGGATCATCGCCGCGATCTCGGCATAGCACAGGGCTGCGACGACGCAGATCGCACCTGCGATCAGGAACGCCAGCATCAGGCCGGGGCCTGCCTTCTGCGCGCCTGCCGCGGTCAGTACGAAGATCCCCGTGCCGATGATGCAGCCGATGCCGAAAAGGGTGAGTTGGAGCGCCCCGAGCGAGCGGTGCAGGGATTTCTTTTCCGCCGTTGCAAGGATCGCATCGAGCGGCTTGATACGCCAATTAAACGCCATCGGCGGCAACTTTCGAGAAGGGCAGGCGGTGATCGCTTGCCGAAGATTCGCCGCTGCGCCCGAGCGCGAGATTCGTCAAGCGGGATAATGCATCGAAGGAAATGGACCCGGACGCCCTGGGTGGCGCCCGGGTCCGGATTCGGTCGGTCCTGGTGGGGGAAGACCGGATGCCGAACCCATCTCGTCGACGTAGCGGTCGGGCTACATCGAGAACCGGAGCGAAGCCCGCAGCGCGTAACCGATCTGCTCGTTGCGCTCCTCGGCCGAAAGCTCGCCAGCGATCGTATAGAAGGCATCGCCGCCGACGCCGCGCAGCCGCGCGAACCAGCCGCTGGTGCGTGCGTCCGGCGTCAGGGTGAAGGCATCGCCATCGCCGAAGCGTGCGGTCGTCGCCCCCAGTTCGCCCGAGAGAATCTCGCGCCAGCCGCCTTCGACCTCGATCCGCAGCCAGTTGTCGTCGCCGCGACGCATGCCGAGCAGGTCGAAGCCCACGGCACTGCCGGCATTGATCGCGAGTTCGTCGCTCGTGCGCTCCTCGACCGTGAGGTCGAGCGCGTCGCCGCCGCCGGTCTCGACATATCCGTCCTCGCTCAGGCGGATATAGTCGATCGTCACCGATGGCCGGAAGAAGAAGAACTGCGACCCGGTTTCGAGCGAGGCGCCCCCGATGAAGCTCGCGGCGTTGCCCGACCATTCACCCTCGATCGTGCGCGAGACTGCGTCTTCGCCGTTCATGCCGTCGAAATAGCGCGCGCCCTTGAAGTCCGCGAAGCTGTAGGAGCCACGCGCGAAGCCGGAGAACGCGCCCCAGGTGCCGCGCCAGTAGGCCGCGCCTTCATAGGAATTCGAGACCAGGCTGTTCTCCGCGAGCGTGTCGTGCCGGTTCCACAACCAAGTCGCGGTCGCACCCAGCGTGCCGAGGCCCGTCGTGAGTTCGGCACCGCCCGAAAAGCCGAGGCCGTCGAGATCGTACTGCGCGGTCTCGCCTTCGTCCTTCGAGGAATCCCAGCCTGCGAAATCGACCACGACATTGAGCTTGCGATCGCTCTTGAAAGGCCCTTGGGGCGTGGCGAGGCGCCGCGCGAAGGTGCGCATGCCCAGGCTCAGCCCGTCGAACGCGCCACCGGCGTGGTCCGGCAGCGTCTGTGCCACCGCCGCCTTGAACGCATCCCCTTCGGTAATGCCGAGGAACACGCCCGCCACGTCCTCATCTTCGGACAATGCGCTGTAGAGCGCATCGTAGGCGCTCGTCTGTGCGCGGTTGAGGCCCAGTTCGTCGGTCGCCTTGCGGTCGATGTCGACACTGACGAGTCCGGCAGCCTGATCCACGGCAAGCGCTGCGTCGTACATGAAGGGCACCAGGGCGGCGTCCGATTCCAGATCGCCCGCGCCGCTCAGCGAGCCCGCCTCGATGACGGTGTAGGAGCCTTCGGCCTTCGCGATGTCGGTCAGCCGCAGCTTCAGCTTCGCGCCGTCGGCGAAACTCGCGTTGCCGGTGACGGTAAGGCCGCTTCCGACAGCGGGATCCTTGCTCAGCGTCGCGACGACGACGCCGGACTTGCCGACGGCAAGGCTGGCGATGGTGGCGGGAGAGGTCAGATCGAGCGTGCCGCCATCGAGCGTGACCGCCACGTTCTCGCTGGCGATAAGACCGCCCTTGAAGAGCGCCTTGTCACTCAGCGCGATCAGGCCGGCACCGCTGGCGAAATCGGCCTGCCCCGTGAAGCTCGACGTGCCCGCGAGGCTCAGTTCGTCGGCCTGACCACCGAAATTCGCCTTGCCGGAGAAAGCGGCATCGCCCGACAGCACCATGCGATCGACACCCGCGCCGAAGGACACGTCGCCGGTCCCCGTCCCGTCGAGCAGCTCTAGCCGGTCGGCACCGCTGCCGAACAGGATATCGCCCTTGATACCGGGCGCGGTGACGCCCGATCCTACGACCGTCTGGCGCACGACCGCGCCGGCAACCACGCTGGTGAGGTCGATCGCGATGTTGCGGCCCGTGCCTGCCTTGGCGCCGGTTGCGCTGATCTGTCCGCTGTTTTCCACCAGGCGAAGCGTGCCGCTGCGATCGACGATCGCGGTGGCGGCGCCCGCCGCGTTGGAAGCGGTCGCCTTGATCTCGCCGCTGTTGCGAACATAGGGGAGGGTCGCGCCCGCATCGATGGAAAGCGCGGTCGTATCGATGCCCTCGCCACCGGCGCTCGTCGCCGCGATGCTGCCCGCGTTGCGCAGTTCGGGCGTCGTCGCGCCCGCGCCGAACCGCAGCGCGGTGGCGTCGCGGTCCTTCGAGGTGGCGGAAACCGATCCGTTGACGGCAACGCCGCCCGCAATCGCGACATTCCCGCCACGACCGCCAAGGAGCATGCCGTTGCCCTCGACCCCGGAATAGACGCCGGCGCCCGCGATCGATCCGTCGACGATGATCCCGAAACCGGTCCCGGTTGCTGGGAGCGCGCCGATCGCGATGTCCCGGTCGCCAGCTCCGATGACGACCGCCGGGGCGGCGCCGTAGCTGGTGATCTTGGCGTTGCCTTCCTTGGCATCCTCGATCCCGTCCTTGTCCTCGTCGGGATCGTCCTTGTTCGCGTCGGCGGGTGCCACGGCGAAGCGGATGCCCTTGGCGACGTCGCCTTCGACGAGGATCGCGCTGCCGCCCTGGAGGAGATCGTCGGCGTCGAGCTTGCTCGTATCGCCCGGCGCGGTGGTCGAGCGGTAGCCGGTCGACCCGATGGCGCCCTGCACCACCAGCGTACCTCCCAGATCGCCCGCGAAGCGTGCAGCGACCGCATCCTCGCCCACGGCGGCGACCGTTCCGGCCAGCCGGACGTCGCCCGTCACGTCGTTCAGTTCGATCCCGACGCTGCGGTCGCCCAGAACGCTCGTCTCGCCATCATGGACGACCTTGGCGTTGATCGCCCCCGCCACGCGGATGCCCGCCGAATCATTGCCTTCGACAGCGATCTTGCCCGAATTGACGATGTTGCCGGTCAGGTCGCCGCGTACACGGATGCCCGCGCGATCCGTGCCCACCGCGAAGGGGCCGTCGAGATCCTTGTCCTTGTCGACATCGGTCGGCGTATAGGTCTCGTCGATCGTGATCGTACCGCTGTTGACGATGTTCGCCTGCCGGTCGCCCGTGGTCTCGATCCCGCTCGCCCCGTCGGCGTTGGTGACCACGATCTTGCCCTCGCTGGTCACATCGTGATCGCTGTCGACCACGATCGCCGACCCGCTCGTCAGTTCGACCGAGCCGTTCTTCGTCACCTTGACGTGGTCGCCCGCGCCGTTCTTGAGCTGCGAGGTGCGCACCGTCTGGGTCCGCTTGGCGTCGATGGTGGTCTGCGCCGCCAGCGGCGATGCAAGGGCTGCGAGGGCGGTCCCGGCGAGCAGATAGCGATACATTGTGGTCCTTCCGTCTTGGGTCTGACGGGAGGACGGAGCCGCGCGGCGATTGCCTTGGCCCGGGACGCAAAAAAATGAACGGCGCCCTGCCGGGGACGCTAGAACGCGAAGTCGACGCCGAGGCGGATGGTGCGCGGGCGCAGCGGAGTCTCCTGCGCGCGGGCGACGGCGAAGGGCGTGCCCAGCGCGAAGCGGTTGCCCTTCACATCGGCCAGGTTCGTGATCGAGAGCGTTCCGCCGAGCCGTTCGTTACCGATGCGCACGGTCAGCCCGCTGTCGAGATAATCGCCCTGCAGGTCGCCCAGTTCGGGCCCGATGCCCAGCCGGGACTTGCCGACATAGCTGCCCCACAGGCGCGCATCGAGATCGAGACCGGGGTCGATCGGCCGCGAATATTCGAGCCCGAGACGCCCGGACACCTCCGCGATATTGGGGACGTGCGAGGCGCGTCCCGAAAGCAGGATGGCGGAAAGCGGCGGCTCGTCGATCGTGCTGCGATTGACGCTGAGGCCCCCGGTCAGGCGCAGATCGGGGGTGACGAACACGCCTCCGCTCGCGCTGAGCGTCCACACGCGCCCATCGCCGATATTCGCGGTGCTCGGCAGGCCGAAGGTATCGATGAAATCGGCCTGGATGTCGTTCCAGCGCGTGTAGGAGAGGTTGAGCGCGAGGTCGAAGGGATCGCGCCCGGGCTGCCCGTGCCGCAGGCCCGCTTCGAAGGCCTGCGCATCGTCGCGTTCGAAGCGACGCACGAAGTTGCCCTCGATCGCGAGGCCGCCGGGCCTGAAGCCTTCCTGATAGCGCAGATAGAAGCTGGTGTCCGGCGCCAGCCGGGCCACCAACGATGCCGAGGGAAGGAAGGCGGACTGGTTGCGGCTGGCGGTGACCGCCGCCCTCTCGATCGCGAGGGCGAGCGCCACATCCTCCCCCGCGCCCCCCAGCCGCACCCCCGAGTAGCGACCGCCCAGCGTAGCGGTGAGATTGTCGCGCAACCTGTAGGACCCCTCGGCGTAGACCGTCGCCTCCGTCACGGTGTTGAGCACCCCAGTGGTGGCGGAGCGCAGCGAGCTCGATTGCAGGCTGCGGTTCAGTTCGGTCCGGTTGTCCACCAGGCTCAGCCCCGCGACCCATCCGAACCGGTCCCGGACCGGCTGCCACAGCCGCGTTTCGTGCGCGATCATGCGCGTCTGGTTATCCTGGACGAAAACCCGGTCGCTCAGCATATCGGTCGAGGCGTCGTACCGCTCTTCCAGCGTCTGCCCCGCAATGGCGGTCGAAGAGCGCAGGCGGATGGTGCCGAGACGGCCCCCGACCACCAGTTGGCCATGCAGGTAATCCGCCTCGGATCCTTCGCGAACCCGTGCCGCGCTGTCGTAGCCCGGCTGGTTGCGCGCGGCATACTGGCTGTCGCGCGCATCGGTGCTCTGGCCCAGACCGATCAGGTCGACCGTCCAGCCGGGCGCGACCTGTGCCCGCAGCGTCGCCCGGGCCGACAGGATCGAGGTCCGGTTGACGTCGGTCCGGTCGAGGAACGGCTTGTCGATATAGCCGCCCTCGCTCGCAGCATCGAGGCTGACGCGAAGCCCGGCCGCGTCGGTGGCGAGCGGGAAATTGGCGACTACGCCCAGATCGACGCTGCCCTCGCCATGTTCGGTGAGCGCGCCTCCCAGCGCGCCGGTCGCGAAGCTGTCGCCCAGGTCGGGGCTGTTCGGAACCAGCCTGATGATCCCGCCGAGCGAGCCCGCCCCATACAAGGTGCCCTGCGGCCCTTCGAGAACCTCCACCCGTTCGAGGTCCGACAGCCTCAGGTCGGGATCGGGCGCGTTGTAGCTCAGCCTGATATCGCCGAGATATTGCCCGACCGTGGCCTGCGTCGGGCCGGTGAAGCTGGAATCGGCGATGCCCCTGATGAACAGCTTGTTGCGCCCGCTGCCGAGGTAGGTCGAAGCGACCGTGGCCACCCGCTGGGTGATCTTCTCGGTCCCGCCGACCCCGCCGAGCGTAAGCTCCTCGCCCTCGATGATCGAGACCTGCGCGGGCAGATCCTTCAACGGCAACTCGCGCTTGCTCGCCGTCACCACGATCGGGGGCAGCGGAGCCTGGGGTGGCGGGGCGGGTGCAGGGGGTGGGCTGGTCGGGCGTTCCGCCTTTGCGGGCCGGGTGTCGCGGCGCGGCCGCGCGGGCAGCGGATCGAGACGCCACGCGTTGGGGCCGACGCGGACGGCGCGGGCATTCGCCTGCCGGGTAAGCCGCCGGACCGCCTCGCCCGCAGACATCGTGCCCTGAATGCGGCTGACCTTGCGCTTTGCAAGGACGGACCCGTTGACGACGATGCTCGATCCGGTCTGGCGGGCCAGCGCGATCGCGGTGTCGGCGACCGTGCCCGCGGGTACGTCGACGCGCCGCTCCTGCGCGCTGGCCGGGTAGGCCGCGCTTGCCACGATTGCCACCAGCGGGGCTGCGAGGAAGACCGGAGAGACGCGCACCGTCAGCCTCCGTCGAGGATCCACGCATCGCCGTCGCGGCGGACCTCGATCCCAAGTAGCGGGCCGACCGCGCCCGGATCGCGGCGAAGCGGCTCGATCGCGAGGCTGCCCGAAATCGCGCGGGTGCCGCCCGCCGGGGCAACGCGATATTCGATACCCGTCGCGCGTGAAAGGTCGACCGCGACGTCCGCCAGCGGCGCCTCGCGGAAGGTCAGGCGCCCCTGCCGCCATTCGCCGACCTGTTCGACCGGCATGCTTTCGATCCGATAAGCACCCCCGGCCCGCTCGAAGCTCAGCACCTCGCCCGGGTCGATGCGCGCGGCCGGCCCGCCCGGATCGTAGATCACCGCCCCTTCGGCCACACCGACCGAAACCGCGCTTTGCCGGATGTTCACGTCGAACACGGTGCCTGCGTCGACCAGTGAGGCATCGCCCACCGCGAGGCGGAAGGGATCGCCCTCGTCGTGGCGGATTTCGAAGACCGCCCGCCCGCTTTCGAGGCGCGCCTGCCTCGGGTCGTCGGCATCCACGACGAGGGTCGTCCCGCCCGACAGGATGACGCTGCTGCCTTCGCCCAGGGCAACCGTGCGCGTCTCTCCCGCTGCGGTGTCATAGGTGAGATCCGCATCCCCCGCGGGCCACAGCCACAGCACGGCGAGCGCCGCGAGACATCCGGCGAGGGCCGGCCCGACCCAGCGGCGCAGCGAGCGTTCCTCTTCCTCCTCGTCCGACCAATCCGCATCATTGGCGGGCAGCGAACCGAGCATCTCCGCACCGTCCTGCGCGGCGAGCATCGCACGGTCGTATGCGTCCGAATGGAATGGCGATGCCTCGAGCCATTCGGTGAACGCCGCCCAGTCGTCGAAGTCCGGCTCCGCGGTCCGCACCGCCCACATCGCGGCTTCATCCATGGTTTTCCGATCAAGCGCCATTCGCAAATGCTCCTGGCACCATGACGGAGTCCTCGCCACTATTCCTCATCCAGCCGCTCCCTGAGTTCGACCAGAACCCTGTAGACCTGCCTCAGATCGCTCTCGACGGTGCTGATGCTGACGCCGAACTCCTCGGCGATCACGCGCTGGGCGGCTCCGTCGATCCGGCTCCGGCGGAAGATGCGATTGGCTCGCTCGGGCAATTCGGCAAGAGCTTCCTCGACGCGCCGGGCGAACTGCCTGCCCGCAACCACCCGCTCGGCCGAGGGAGAGTCGGAGACGCCGAGCATGGCGCCGCCGTGTCCTTCGCTCCAGGCGGCATCGCGCAGCTCGGCCTGCCGGGCGGAGCGGTATCGGTCGATCATCGCGGCGTTGGCGGCGCGGTAGAGGTAGGCGAGCGGCGCCGCGATCGGCCCGGCTTGCACCTGCGTGATCCTCAACCAGACCTCGTGGAGAATGTCCTCGGCATCATCGCCCGCCCCGCGCGCGGCGAGAAAGCGGAGAAGCGCGTCCCGGTTGGCCAGGAAAACGGCTTCCAGTCCGTCATGAGGATCAACGGAATGTGCCACCGTCGGTTCTTACTCGCTTGCGCAGGCGGGTGACCAGCAAAGATCCGCGAGGTGGTGGTTGCAAGCTGGATCTGTCTGTAACATCGACGCCGCAATCTGGCGGGTCAGGTATTGGCATCCCGCGCATCTTGCAAGAGTCATCGCGCGGCCGATCGCTCAGCCGGACGGCAGTTTCGACCAGGGGCGCGGAGTATTCCGCCAGGCATCCGTCCCGGCGCGGGGGCACGTCGTGAGGAGATTGTGCCCGACCCGACTATCTGGGATAGAACCCCGCAGCAGCCACACGACCACGCATACCTTCCGCCATGGCAATCGACGCAGCCGGCTTCGTGTCCACAGCGCCGGACCGTGGGAGCACGAACTTGATCTCCAGACTCCGCCGCGCCGCCGGTTTCGCTCTTGCACTTGCGATGCTGGCATGGCCTGCGATCGTCTCCGCCCAATCCACGAGCGAGCCCGGGGACAGCCGGCACGCGCGCGTGCTCTCTCCGGCAGAGCTTTTCGCGCTCGCCGACGACGCCCGCGAGCGCGGGCAATTCAAGGCGGCGGAAAATGCATACCGGGCGCTCGCCCAGCATCCCCAGATCGACCTGCGGACCGAGGCACGCTTCCGCCTTGCGCTGATGCTGGCGGACGATCTTTCCCGCCCCACCGATGCCGCGGTCCTTCTGCGCATGATCCTCGACGAACAGCCCGATGCGGCGCGGGTGCGCGTGGAACTGGCGCGGATGCAGGTGATGCTGGGCAATTACGAGGCTGCCGGGCGCGAACTGCGCGCGGCGCAGGCAGCGGGCGTGCCGGCCGAGGTGGACCGGCTGCTGCGGTTCTACACCCTCGCGCTCGAAAGCCGGAAGCCGTTCGGGGCCAACCTACAGGTCGGTTTCGCGCCCGACAGCAATATCAATCGCGCGACGAGCGAAGATACCCTGTCGACCATCATCGGCGATTTCGACCTGTCCGAAGACGCACGGGCCACGAGCGGCATCGGCGCTTTCGCCCGCGCGCAAGGCTATTACCGACAGGCTGCGGGATCGCGGCTCGATATCCTCTACCGACTGAACGGGCAGGCCCGGGTCTACGAAGACGGCGCATTCAACGACTACGCGCTTTCGGTGCAGGCGGGCCCGCAGATGAGATCGGGTTCGGACGAGATCACGCTTTCCGCCATTGCCAGCCAGCGATGGTTCGGCGGCAAGCCATTCCTCTCCAGCTACGGGGCGTCGATGAATTATCGCCACCCGATGGACGCGCGCACGCGACTGACGGTCGACCTTGCGGGCAATGTCGTGGACGATCGCTTGAACGATCTGCGCGACAATGATCGCGTGAACCTGGCGGTGGGCGTCGACCGGGCCTTCAGCGCGCGGTCGGGTGGCGGCCTGCGGGTCGCGGCCGATCGGCAGATGGCCCGCGATCCCGGCTATTCGCATGCCTCGGGCGAAGTTCAGGCCTACCTGTTCCGCGAACTGGGTTCGGTGACCGTCGTGCTCGATTCGAGCTACAGCCATCTGGAGGCGGACCGGAGGCTGTTCCTCTATCCGCGGCGGCGGATCGACGATCGGTTCGAGCTGGGCATTGCGGGCACTTTCCGCGCGCTGCGCGTGGGACAATTCGCACCGACAATCGGAGTGGACTGGGAAAAGAATACTTCCACGGTCGGAATTTACGATTATCAGAGGCTTAGTGCCGAGGTCGGCATGAGTGCAGCGTTTTGACAATTCGGTCGGCACGGCCGTTGGGGGGAATTCGGTCGGTGAACACTCATCGTGGGGCCGCACAGGCGTCGCTATGTGCTTTGGCGCTTGGTCTGGCCGGATGTGGCGGGGGCGGAGGATCGCCCCCGGTTACCAGTCCGCCGCCGCCCGTTGGTTCCCCGGCACCCGCACCGACGCCTGCTCCAACCCCGGCTCCGTCACCTGCGCCTTCTCCGACGCCGGCCCCTGCTCCGACGCCCACACCGGCGCCGACACCTACGCCCACTCCAGCACCGGCTCCGACACCTACCCCGCCTCCCCCGCCGCCGCCCAGCGGCGCGGTTACCGCGCCGATCGGCAGCACGGGGTACGAGGCGATTGCTGCCTCGACGACGGTCCGGTTCGTGGACGGTCAGCAGCAGGCCGGCGCAAAGGCCGAAATCCTCGATGCCAGCATCGACAATGATTCGACGGACGGAGCAATTCGCCTTTCGGTCGATGGCGAGGACTTCACCTTCGCCGCCAGCGAGGCAGTGATTCGGGCCGGCAATCTCACCCGTTACGACCGCCTCGCGACCGATAAGCAGAGCCGGCTCGATCTGATGTTCGGTCAGCGTCTCGCTTGGTACAGCGATCCCCAGTTCGTGAAGCTGGGGCAGCTGCTCCAGATCGACGGCGATCCCGCGAGCAACGATGTGACGCACCGCTTCGTCGATTTCGTGTTCGGCGTGCCGAGTGCGCCGGGCGACATCCCGACGACCGGCACTGCCGCCTATGCGCTGCAATTCAGCGGCACGCGCGGGTCGTCGATATCGGACGTGGCGCTCGTGATGTTTGGCGACGGCGCGGCTCTGGTCGATTTCGGCAATGGACGGATCGATCTTCGAGGCACCACAGCCGACTTCAAGTTCGACGGGCGCCCGCTTTCATCGCTCGATGGCTCCAGCACGATCAGCGCAAGCGCGCTGATCGGTTCCGACGGCCTGTTCACCAACGGCACGTTCACTGCGACCACCGGCTCGTCAGGCACCTTTACCGGAACGCTTGGTGGAAAGTTCTATGGCCCCGGGGCGACCGAACTCGGCGGAACCATGATCGGCGATGCCAGCAACCTGTTCTACAGCCTTGCCTTCACCGGCTACGAGGTGCCCGACGTCGCCGAAACCGACACGCTTGCGAACCTCACCGGAAGCAACCGGCTCGAGACCGTGCGCCGGGTGGTCGATCTGCCCGATCCGGATCCGAATTTCTCCGAAGCGTCAATCGGCAGGGACATCGTCTACGATGCCGACACCGGAACCTATTTCTTGCCGTATGCGATCTCTGCCGCGTTCGGCCCGAACGATCGCAGGCCTGCAGATGACGGGCAGGACCTCATCGCCTATGGTCTCACGATCCCACGCGCAGACGGCGCGGCAACCTATGAAATCGGGCTGTTCGATGGCAGCACGCAGGGCATCACGCTGTCTTACACCAGCTTCGCCCGCACGCTGGAAACGATCACCGATACTGCGGGCGATCTGGTCGATCAGCAACTGACCTATACCGCCTTCGGCAAGTCCACTCCGGCCGATCAGCTGCCGCAGACCGGCACGGCGAGCTACACCGGCGCGCTGTTCGGCGATGTGACCGACGGCACGCAGGTCCTCTCACCGCTGCGCGGTTCGTCGACCATGCGGGTGGATTTCGGGTCGATGAACCTCACGGGCTCGCTCGCACCCGTGGCGACCGATCTGAACGGTGCCACGCGCGATTTCGGCAGTTTCGACTTTGCCGGCAGTATCGACAGTTTCACCGCCACGTTCGAAGCGATGTTCGGCTCCGCCGAAGGAAGCCTAGCCGGCCGTTTCTTTGGCGACAGGGCGCAGGAATTTGCGGCGACCTTCGGGATCGTTCTGCCCGACGAAGGCCTGAGACTGGAAGGCGTGACCGTGGGCAAACGGAATTCCCCGGCACCGTGAGGTAGCCCACGGCCTGCCGCTGCGCACGCCCGACAGAAATGCCGGATCACGATCGCGGCGCGGCAACGGGCTGCTCTGCGCGATACGCCGGGTCAGGCGCCGCTGGCGAAGGCCTTGGTCGCCTCGACCGCCTTGTGCCACGCGGCCAGTTTGCGCGCGCGGATCGCGGCGTCCATCTGCGAGGTGAAGCGCGCGCCCTCTCCGCCATCCTCCCCCTCGCCTTGGCGAAGGTCGATGTCTTCGGGCAGGATATCGAGCGCGCGGCCGGCGACGAAGGCCGCGCCGACGGCGGTGGTCTCGAGATTGGCAGGACGCTCGATCGTCAGGTCGAGGATGTCGGCGAGGAACTGGCACATCCAGTCGTTGTGAACCATGCCGCCGTCGACGCGCATGGTGGCGGCCGCGATCCCGTCGCTCGCCATCGCCTGCGTCAGGTCGGCGGTCTGGAAGCCGACCGCTTCGAGCATGGCGGCGGCGATCTGTTCGGGCCCCGTCGCACGCGACAGGCCGAAGATGGCGCCGCGCGCATCGGGCAGCCAGTGCGGCGCGCCCAGGCCCGTCAGCGCGGGCACGAAATAGACGTCGGTGCCATGCTCCAGCCCGCGCGCCATCGCCTCGCTCTCGGCCGCATCGTCCATCAGCGCCAGATTGTCGCGCAGCCACTGTACGCCCGCGCCCGCGATGAAGATCGACCCTTCGAGCGCATAGGCCACCTTGCCGCGCAGCCGGTAGGCGATGGTCGAGATCAGCCGGTGGTCCGAGCGCACGATCTCCTCGCCCGTGTTGAGCAGGATGAACCCGCCCGTGCCGTAGGTCGACTTGGCCTCGCCCGGCGCGAAGCATTGCTGGCCGATCAGCGCCGCCTGCTGGTCGCCTGCGATGCCGCGCACGGGGATCGGCGCATCGCAGCCCTCGATGCGGGTCTCGCCGAAATCGGCATCGCAATCGCGGACCTCCGGCAGCATGGCGCGCGGCACGCCGAACAGGTCGAGCAGCTCGTCGTCCCATTGCAGCGTTTCGATATTGTAGAGGCTGGTGCGCGAGGCGTTGGTGACGTCGGTCGCATGGACGCGGCCTTGCGTCAGGTGCCACAGGAGGAAGCTGTCGATCGTGCCGCAGGCGAGCTTGCCCGCCGGGGCCGCCTCGCGCGCGCCGTCTACATTGTCGAGCAGCCAGCCGATCTTGGTGGCGGAGAAATAGGGATCGAGCAGCAGCCCCGTCCGCTCCGCGATCAGCGCCTCGGCGCCCTGCTGCGCCAGCGCCTTGCACTGGGGCGCGGTGCGGCGATCCTGCCAGACGATGGCATTATGGATCGGCTTTCCGGTGGCGCGGTCCCACACGACCACGGTCTCGCGCTGGTTGGTGATGCCGAGCGCTTTCACGCTCACGCCCTCCGCCGCCGCCTCGGCAATGGCGGCGCGCGTGGTCTGCTGCGTCGCCTGCCAGATTTCCTCGGCATCGTGCTCGACCCAGCCGCTATGCGGATAGATCTGGCGCAGCTCGCACTGGCTGGTCGCCACGACCTTCATCGCCTGGTCGAAGATAATCGCCCGGGTCGAGGTGGTGCCCTGGTCGATCGCGAGAATGCCGGTCGTCATGCTGCCCTTGCTCCCTGCCGCGCTCTGCTGCCGCGTCGGACCGCAGGCCCTACCCGAAACCGGCGCCCCTTGGCGAGGGGCTAGGCGCGCGTCAGGCGCTGGCTTCCTCGCGCCGGGGCAGCGGCATGACCAGCCGGAAGGCGGTTCCCCCGCCTCCACCAGCACCGGTGGGCACGTAGCCGCCATCGGCATGCAGCTGGGCCGATAGCGCCTGCACGATCCGCATGCCGAGCCCCGTGCTGCCCTCGGAACGCACCGCCGAATCGAAGCCCACGCCGTCGTCGCCGATGGTCAGCGTGAGATGGTCGCCCTCGACCTGCGTGCTCAGCGTCACCGTGCCCTGCGCGCCGTCGGGAAAGGCGTATTTGGCGGAATTGATCGCCATTTCGACCACGATCAGCGCCAGCGGGACCGAATATTCCACGCCCAGTTCCACCCGCTCGCCCTCGTGCACGAAGCGGTAGCGTACCGCATCGTCGTCCGCCCCGATCGAGGCGACCACATTGGTCAGCAGGTCTTCGAGATAGCCGACGATCTCCACCCGGTCGTGCGCGCTGGTGTCGTAGAGCCGCTCGTGCACGCGGGCGACGGTTTCCACGCGGCTGCGCGCCTCGCGCAGGTGGCCCGCCAGCACCTCGTCGCCCATCCGTTCCTGCAGCTTGAGCAGCGAGGTAATGATCTGGAGGCTGTTCTTGACCCGGTGATTGACCTCGTGAAGCAGCGCATCCTTGGTTTCGAGCGCGGTTTCGAGATCGCGCTCGATCTGCTTGCGCGAGGTAATGTCGAGCGAGGCGAGGAACACGCGCTTGTTCGAATTGCGCATCGGCGTGATCGTGGCGACGAACCAACGGTCGAGCCCGTCGGCCTTCCACGGATATTCGACGATCGTCGGCTCCTGGCTCGCCTGCGCCTTGTGGAACCCTTCTATGATCCAGTCGGCGTAGCGATCCCCCAGTACCGCACGGCCCGACTGGCCGCACAGCGTGTCGAGCCCGAAGGCCGAAGCCATGCGCTGATTGCCCATGACGAGCCGGAAATCGTCCTCCTCGACGTCGATCACGGCGGTATAGACGCCCGCGGTTTCGAAGAAGGCGCGCACGGTTTCTTCGCTTTCGCGCAGTTCATTGCGCGCCTGCATCGTGTCGGTCACGTCGCGGATGGTGAGGACCGCGCCGATCTGCGCCCCGTCCTCGTCGCGCAGCGGCTTGGCGCTGCCCACCGCCCATACCTCGCTGCCGTCGGGGCGGCGGATGATCCACGGCGCGTCGAACACCTCCTCGCCCCGAACCGCGCGGGCGAGCGCGAGGTCTTCGAACGGGTGAGGTTGCCCGTCGACGGTGAACAGGTGGTAGCGTTCCGAGTAGTTCTCGGGCTCGACATGCAGGTCGGCTACGCCGTGCATCTCGCGCGCGGCATTGTTGACGTAGCGGATGGCGCCTTTCGCGTCGGCCACGATCACGCCTTCGGCGAGCTGATCGAGCACGGGAGCGGAGGCTAGCTGGTCGAGATCGAATACGGCGTGAGGCATCGTCGTGCGCGCTAATCCTGAAGCAACGTCCTTCGCGCCACCACTCGCAACCGGACTTGAGGCGGCGCGATTATCACAGGCTGGCGAAGAGCGGAAGTTATTGTGAACCCTGTGCCACGGCGCACGGACCGCAGCCTACGCTCCGGGCGTGCCGGTGGTGCCCACTTCCTGCATTTGCGGATTATTGGGCACCAGGATCAGCGTGCCCTGCTCCACCCGCCATTGCGACAAGCGGCTGAGCAGGTTCATCCCGATCACGTTGGTCTCGCCGATATTGGGCGCGATCACCGCGTCGAGGCCGAAGGCCGCGACATTGCCGAAGCGCAGCTCTTCCACCGTGGTGGTGCCGACCGAGATCGTCCCGTTGGCGGTGGTCATCATCACCGGCAGGCGATCGGTCCGCGGCTCCAGCCCCGCCGCCTGCGCGGTCGATTCGGAAATCGCGGTCAGCGTCGCGCCGGTATCGACGAGGAAGCGCGCGGGCACGCCGTTGACCTCCGCATTGAGCCAGTAGTGCCCGTCAGGCGCGAGCTCCACGCGCGTCTCGCCGCCCACCACGCTTTGTTCGGGCAGCCCGACACCGGACATCGCCACATCGAAGCGCGGGTCGAGCCGCGCGAGCTGCAGCACGATCAGCACCAGCACGCCGCACAGCACCAGCGTGCTCCCCGTGCTCAGCATCCGGCCCACGAAGATGTCGCGCCGCGCCATCGTGCCCCCCAGCCAGCCGAGCACCAGCGCGGCGACCGCGATGATCAGGAGCCCAGACTGCGGGATGCTGGCGATGGTCGCGGCCAGTTGGTCGAATACGGGCTTCAGGTCCATGCGTGCCTATATAGAGCGCAGCGGGTCTCTATTCCATGAATGGAAATGGCTTGCGTAGAGCCGGAGATTTTCGAACTTCGCCTTCACCATCCGCTCATGCTGAGGTTGTCGAAGCATCGCACTGCCTGAAGAAACAGGACGGTCCTTCGACAAGGTCAGGACGAGCGGGAATAAGGTGATTGAGGCAATCAGGGCGCGCTGCGCGGCACACTCGCCTCGGCGAGCACGACGCTGAAGCGCTCCTCGCTGTCGAGCCAGCGCGCCACCGGAGTCCATTCGCCCGCGAGCAACTGCTTGTCCGCGCTGCGGCGGTCGAACTTGTGGCTGTTTTCGGTATGGATCGTTTCGCCTGCGGCCATGGAGAATTCCTCGCCCGCGATTTCGAACGCGATGTCCTCGGTCGCCACCAGATGCATCTCTACCCGCGCGAAACGGTCGTTCCAGCGCGCGGAATGCTCCAGCTTGTCGACTTGTATGGTCCCGCCCAGCTCGCGGTTGATCCGCCGTGCCAGGTTGAGGTTGAACTCGGCCGTCACCCGTCCCGCGTCGTCGTATGCGGCCTCGAGCACGGCGGTGTCCTTGATCAGGTCCATGCCGACGAGCAGCATCGATCCCTCGCCCAGCGTCTCGCGCATGGTGCGCAGCAGGTCGGTCGCGGTGCGCGCGACCATGTTGCCCAGCGTGCCGCCGGGGAAGAAGCCGAGCTTGGGAATGTCCGCGACTTCGGCGGGCAATTCGACCCGGCGCATGAAATCGGCCTCCACCGGGTAGACCGGCAGGCCGGGGAACTTGGCCGACAGGTCGGCGGCCGCCGCGCGCAGGAAATCGCCCGCAATGTCGAGCGGGACGTAGGCCGCGGGATCGATCGCGCTGAGAAGGGCAGGCGTCTTGACCGAAGAGCCGCTGCCGAATTCGACCACCGCACGTCCCTTGCCGATCGCCTGCGCGAATTCGGCGCCGCGCGATTTCAGGATTTCCGTCTCTGCACGGGCTGGGTAATATTCGGGGACCTGCGTGATGTCCTCGTAGAGCTGCGATCCCGCATCGTCGTAGAGCCAGCGCGCGGGTATCGCCTTCTGCCCCTCGCGCATGCCGGAGAGCACATCGGCACGAAAGGCCCGGTCGACCCCCGTCTCGTCGCGGTCGACCAGTTGCAGGCCTGTCGTGTCGCGCATCAGATATCCTTTGCGAGGCGCAGGCCGGTGAACTGCCAGCGCTGGTGGGGGTAGAAGAAATTGCGGTAGGATGCGCGCGAATGACCGCGCGGGGTGGCGCAGCTCGCGCCCTTCAGCACGAACTGTCCACTCATGAACTTGCCGTTATATTCGCCGACCGCGCCGGCAGCGGGCTGGAAGCGCGGAAAAGGCAGGTAGGCGCTGCGGGTGAACTGCCAGCAATCGCCGAACAGTCCCGCCGAGCCGACCGGATGCACCGGCCCTGCCGCATCGAGCTGGTTGCCCGCGGCAGGGTCGTGCGCGGGCGCGTCTTCGGCGTGCTGTCCGCGAGCGACCGCTTCCCATTCGAATTCGGTCGGCAGGCGCGCCCTGTCCCATGCCCCGCCCTGTTCTGCCGCCCAGCTGGCGAAGGCGTCGGCCTCAAAATAGGAAATATGCGTCACCGGCGCGTGCGGGTCGCGCGGCTGCCATCCGGCGAGGGTGAACTGCTCATCATCGCGCCAATAAAGCGGTGCGCGCACGCCATTGTCGTTGACCCATGCCCATCCGTCGGAGAGCCAGAATGCGGCGTTCCGATACCCGCCATCGGCGATGAAGATGTCCCACTCGGCATTGGTGATCAGGCTATCGGCAAGCGCGAAGGGTTCGAGCAGGACGCGGTGGCGGGGACCTTCGCAATCGAACGCAAAGCCGCCTCCCTTGTGCCCGACCGCGCCGATCCCGCCGGGATGCTCGGTCCAGCCGCGTTCGCACGCGGTGGCCGCAGGCAGCGGAGCATCGAACATCGCGGGGCCGAGCGGGTTCTGGAACAGCGCATGCTTGATGTCGGTCAGCAGAAGCTCCTGGTGCTGCTGTTCGTGCGCGACGCCCAGCTCGATCAGCGGGGCGAGTTCGGAATCATCGAGCAGCGCGCCCATCGCTTCGGTTACGTGTGCCCGCCAGCCGAGAAGGTCCTCAACGGTCGGACGCGAGAGCATGCCGCGCGAAAAGCGCCCGATCCGCTCGCCCTCGCACTCGTAGTAGGAATTGAACAGAAACGGCCAGCGCTCGTCGTAGAGCGCGTATCCGTCGAGGTGGTCGCGCAGCAGGAAGCTTTCCCAGAACCACGTGGTGTGCGCCAGATGCCACTTGGCGGGCGAGGCGTCTTCCATCGACTGGATGGTCGCGTCGCTTTCGCTAAGCGGCGCGCACAGCGCCTCGCTCAGCGCGCGCGTTGCATGGAAGCGTTCTGCGAGCGAGCCGTCCTCCGCTTCGGTGCGGGGTACTGCCACTTTCGTTTGCGGTCGGGCCACGGATCCTCTCCTACCGGGCGAGCAATCCTGACCCACCTTGGGGAATTGAACAACCGAAGGGAAGCCCGGTTTCCCGAATTGCCATTTGTATGGCCTAAAGCAGCAGGTGAGCGGGCCGTGGCCTCGGAGAGGACCTACGCCGCTGCGGCGGCGCGAGCAGCCTCCGGCTGCAGCATTTCGGCAATCGCGAAGGCCAGTTCGAGCGCCTGCGCCGCATTGAGGCGCGGGTCGCAATGCGTGTGGTAACGGCTCGAAAGCTCGGCATCTGTGATCGCCACCGCGCCGCCGACGCATTCGGTCACGTTCTGCCCGGTCATCTCCAGATGGACACCGCCGGCATAGCTCCCCTCCGCGCGATGGACCGCGAAGACCGCCGCCAGCTCGGCCTTGATCCGGTCGAAGGGCCTGGTCTTGTAGCCGCTGTCGGACTTGACCACGTTGCCGTGCATCGGGTCGCTCGACCACACCACCGGGTGCCCTTCGCGCTGCACGGCGCGGATCAGCTTGGGCAGGTGCGCCTCCACCTTGTCATGCCCGAAGCGCGTGATCAGCACAATCCGCCCGCTCTCGCGCGCCGGGTTGAGCGTATCGAGCAATTTCAGCAGCACGTCGGGATCGAGGCTGGGGCCGCATTTCACGCCGATCGGATTGCGGATGCCGCGCATGAATTCGACATGCGCGCTGCCTTCGAAACGCGTGCGGTCGCCGATCCAGACCATGTGCGCGCTGGAATCGTACCACTGCCCGTTGCCCGGATCGCGCCGGGTCATCGCCTGTTCGTAGGGCAGCAGCAGCGCCTCGTGGCTGGTGTAGAAATTGGTCCCCTGCAATTGCGGCAGTTCGCCCGGATCGATCCCGCAGGCGGCCATGAAGTCGAGCGCTTCGGTAATCCGGTCCGCCATCGAGAGGAATTTCTCCGACCACGGGCTGCGGCCCATGAAATCGAGGGTCCAGTCATGCACCTGCCGCAGGTTGGCATAGCCGCCCCCGGCATAGGCGCGCAGCAGGTTCAATGTGGAGGATGCCTGGTAATAGGCGCGCACCATGCGCTGCGGATCGTTGCGGCGCGATTCCGGTGTGAACTCGATCCCGTTGACATTGTCGCCGAAATAGCTGGGCAGCGTCACGTCGCCCTGCGTTTCGGTCTCGCTCGAACGTGGCTTGGCGAACTGGCCTGCCATGCGGCCGACCTTCACCACCGGCAGCGATCCGGCGAAGGTCAGCACCACCGCCATCTGCAGGATCACGCGGAAGGTGTCGCGAATGTTCTCGGGTGCGAACTCGGCGAAGCTTTCCGCGCAATCCCCGCCCTGGAGCAGGAAGGCCTTGCCCGCCTGGACCCGCGCCAGCTCGCCCTTCAGCGCGTCGGATTCGCCCGCGAAGACCAGCGGAGGGCACGCGCCAAGCTCGCTCTCCGCACGTGCCAGCGCCGCAGCATCCTCGTAGGCGGGCAGATGCTTCGCCTCGAAATTCGTCCAGCTATCGGGGCTCCAGTCGGAAGCCATGTCACTATGCTCTTTTTGATCGATGTGTTCGCGTAAGCCGAACGACTGGCAAGAGCGCTGCGTGCACGCAACCCTATTTGTACTTTACCACCTGTCGATCTGCCTTCGCAAAATCCTCACCGTGCCAGATCGGACCCTTCGGGCACGATCGCGATTTCGAGCGGTTCGCGGCTGGCGAGATACTTCGCGGCCAGCGCCTGCATCCGTTCGGGCGTGGTCTGCGAGTAATCGTCGAGCAGCGATACGATCGCGCGCAGACGGTCGGCATCGCGGGTGGCCCCGCGCAGCTGCCACATCCAGAAACCGTTGCCGGTCGTCGCGCGCAAAATCTGCTGGCGCAGCGGCTCGGTCACCCGGCCGACCTCGTCGGCAGTCGGACCGTTGGCGGCAAGATCGGCGACGATCTCTTCCGATGCGGCATAGAACGCGGTCACGTCGTCGGGGCGCAGCTGGGCGAGCGCGATCAGGGTGCCCCCGCCGACATCGTCGACCGGCCAGTCGACCCGGACCTGCGGGGCGTAGCTTGCCCCGGCGCGTTCGCGCATCTCGTCGAACAGGCGGTTCATCACGATCTGGCCGAGGATTTCGAGCTGGCGTCCTTCGGAGATCGCCTGCGTCCCGCTGCCGATCGGCCATGCGAGCACGGCCGCCGCCTGATTGTCGTCGCCGCGATGGGTCAGCACCTCGCGCGCCCCGGCTTCGGGCGCTTCGGGACGCGGAGCGAGCGTGGCGGGGTCGACGGGCGCACGCGGCGGCAAGGCGCCGAAGCTGGTCCGCAGCGCCTCGATCGCGGCGTCGCGTTCGAAATCGCCGAAGATCATCACTTCGATCTCGCCCGCCTTCAGCAGCGGCTCCCACACCTCGCGGAACTCCTCGGCGCTGGTGCCCTCGATCATCTCCGGGCTCGGCGTGGCGAAGCGCGGGTCGCCGCCGCGGATCAGCGTCTCGAGATCGCGGTTGAGCAGGCCCGCGGGGCTGGTGGCATAGGTATCGTAGGCGATACGAGCCCCGGCCTTCGCCCGCGCAATCGGCCGCGCGTCCCATTCGGGCAGCGCGAGCTTGGCCGCGAAGAGGTAAAGCTGGTCGCCAAGATCCGCAGCGCGCGTGTCGGCGGAGAAGGTGAAGTCCGACAGGCCGACCGAGAAATTGAAGCCGAGCTTACGGCCCGTGGCCAGCCGGTCGAGATCCTCCTGGTCGAGCCCGGCGAGACCCGAACTGATCAGCGCGGATTCGCCCAGCATGATGTAGGCGGCTTGCGCATCCTCGAAAGCGCGAATGCCTGCACCGAAATGCACGTTCACCGCCACCCGGCCCGGTTCGGCATCATTGGGCCACAGCAGCGCGGTCACCCCATTGGCAAGCTCGACCCGCTCGATCTCGAGCACTCCAAGCGGCCGCGCGGAGGCAACTTCGCCCGGCGTGCCGATCTGCGGCAGCGAAGCGAAATCGACGGTGCTGGCGGCGATGCGCGCCGATCCGTCGGCCTCGACCGGAGCGAGCAGCGCGTCGCGAAGGCCCTGCGCGGTGGCTTCGCCTTCCTGCGGTGTGACGTAGACGCCGCGGATCACTTCGCCATCGAACAGCGCCTGCGTGCGTTCGAGCATCGCCTCGGGCGTCACCCGTTCCCGCATGCCGCGGAAGATGTTGAGCACGGTCTGGGCGGAAGCGACCGTCTCGCGGATATCGATTGCGCCGATCAGCGTGTTGGCGAGCTGCGAGCCCGGTTCGACCGCGGCTTCCTCGACCCCGGCGACGAAGGCCACCTCGAATTCGTCGATCTCGCGCTGCAATTCCTCCGGCGTCGGCGGCGTGGTGGTCGCATCCGCGATCACCGCGCGCACATCGCCCAGCGCAGCCTGCCAGTCCTCGGTCAGCGGCGCGAAGCTGACGAAGGTCGCGTCGGTGCTGCGGCTGACGTCTTCCTGTTCGACCTGTGCATACAGATAGTCGCCGCCGCCGCGTGCACGCGCTTCGAGCCGCCGGTTGATCAGCGACTGGGCGAGCGCGTCCATCAACAGGCCTTCGTTGTAGGAAATCGTATCCTGCACCGGCTCCCACTTGCGCATTACGCCATAGGTTAGCGATCGCGGCAGGTCGGGTTCGACCAGCACGCTCGTCTCGCCCACCGGATTGTCGGGGTTCGTGCCCGCCGGGGCCTGCGGGTCGCCGAAATCGGGTTCGTCCGAGACTTCGCCTTCGACGTTCCAGTCGCCGAAATAGCGCTCGATCAGCCGCGCGAGTTCGACCGGATCGGCATCGCCGGCGACCGCGATCACCGTTTCCTGCGGGCGATACCAGCGATTGTAGAAGTCCTGCACCGCCTCGGCCGTTGCCGCGCCGAGCGTCTCTTCGGTGCCGATCGGGGGGCGCACGGCGAGGCGCTGGCCCTTGAAGAAGGTGTCGCGGCTCTCGGTCGCCACGCGCTCTCCCGGCCCGCCACGTTCGCGCTTTTCGGCGAGCACTATCGGGACTTCGGCGGCGACGTTGGTCTGGTTGATCACCGGCGCCTGGACCATGCCCGACAGCAGGCGGAACGCCTCGTCCAGCTTGGCCGGATCGGCCTCGGGCAGGTCGAGCTGGTAGACCGTGCTGGTCGCGCTCGTCACCGCATTGGTATCATTGCCGAAGGTCGCCCCGAGCCGCTGCCACGTCGGGATCGTCTCGCCGACATCGAGATAGCGCGACTGGCGGAACAGCAGGTGCTCCAGCAGGTGGGCATAGCCCCGCTCGGCATCCTCCTCGTGCAGCGAACCGGCATCGATGCGGATCCGGATCGAGACCTGGCCCGGCGGCACGCCGTTGTCGCGCGTCGCATAGCGCAGGCCGTTGTCGAGCACGCCGAAGCGCCACTCGCGGTCGATCGGGATATTGCTCCCTTCGTACAGCCACGGGGTTTCGTCGACGGGCTGGAGCGAGGCGGGAGCCGCTGCCTGTGGGGGCGTGGAATTCGACTGGGCGGCATTCGCGACGGACTGCGCGGCACCATGCTCTTCGGGCGCGGCCTGCGTCGTTGCGGGGACGCTCTCGTTCGCGCCGTCCGGGGTCGCACAGGCTGCCGCCAGGAACGCAAGAAGCAGGGCGGAACGGCGTAGCGCGGACGATGGCGCGGACAGGAATCGATGCATGAGACCGCCTATAGGGGGGCAAGAAGTGAAGGTCGGGTGAATAGCAAAGATGGTGTCCCGGCCATGCCCCGCAATGGTGCGCAGACAAGTAAGACGAGCGACCGCTTGCCGCGTTCCCGCCGCGCACCTACATCGCAAGGCATGTACATAGAGACCGAAACAACGCCCAATCCCGCCACGCTCAAGTTCCTCCCCCAGCGGCAGGTCATGCCGCAGGGCACGCGCGACTTCGCGAGCCCCGAGGATGCCGAGGCGAGCCCGCTGGCGCAGGCGCTGTTCGACACGGGCGAAGTGACGGGCGTGTTCTTCGGCCACGATTTCGTTTCGGTCACCAAGGACCAGGGCGCGCAGTGGACCGACCTGAAACCGCAGGTGGTCGCGGTGCTGCTCGACCATTTCGTGTCCGAGGCGCCGCTGTTCCACGGCGGCAGCGCGGCAGGCATTGCGGTGCCTGCGGAAGACACGCTGGTAGTCGAGGACGATCCCGCCAACGCGGAGATCGTGGACCAGATCAAGGAGCTGCTGGAAACGCGCATCCGCCCCGCGGTTGCGGGCGACGGCGGCGACATCGCCTATCGCGGCTACCGCGACGGGATCGTGCACCTGCAGCTGCAGGGCGCATGCGACGGCTGCCCCTCGGCCACGGCCACGCTCAAGCACGGGATCGAGGGCCTGCTGAAACATTACGTGCCCGAAGTCGTTGAGGTTCGCGCGACCTGATGCCGCGCTGCAGCCCCGAAATTCATCACGATAAAGAAGGCCCGACCCGCCCATGACCAAACAATTCCACGGACACGACCTGTCGCACGAGGCGCTCGAACAGCTGTTCCTCGAAGCGCGGAGCTACAATGCCTGGCTCGACAAGGACGTGACCGAGGATCAGGTCCGGCGCATCTACGACCTCACCAAGATGGGGCCGACTTCGGCCAACCAGCAGTCGGCACGCTTCGTGTGGTGCAAGTCGCAGGACGCGAAGGACCGCCTCGCGAAGCACGCGATGGACGCCAACAAGGACAAGATCAAAACCGCGCCCGTGTGCGTCATCATCGGCTACGACATCGATTTCCACGAAGAACTGCCATGGCTGTTCCCGCACACCGATGCCAAGAGCTGGTTCGAAGGCGACGTCGAGGGCCGGATCACGCAGGCCAAGCGCAATTCGGCATTGCAGGGCGCCTACCTGATGCTCGCGGCGCGCGCGATCGGGCTCGATTGCGGGCCTATGTCGGGCGTCGATCTCGACGCGGTGACCGAGGACTTCTTCGCCGACCAGCCGCAATACCGCGCGGACTGGATCTGCTCGATCGGCTATGGCGACGTCGAATCGATCTTCGATCGCAGCCCGCGGCCCGACTTCGACAAGTTCAACCGCATCGAGTGACAGCCCGGCCCTTCGAAACCGCACTGAAAAACTGACCCTAAAAAACCGCTTGGCCTGCTTGCGCTTTCGCACTGCAGCGTGGCAACGCGGGTCCGGTTTTTTCGGACGCGCTCAAGGGGGCCAGCGATAACAGCTCAACGAACACTTGCGATCGACTGCGCCACCGCCGCCTGTTCGGTGGCGCTGTTCGGCGGGCCTGAGCTGCATTCGGGCACTTTCGAAGTGCTCGGGCGCGGCCATGCCGAACGCCTGGTGCCGATGATCGCCGAGCTGTCAGAGCGCGGGCGGGCGGGCCGGATCGCGGTCGCGCGTGGTCCCGGAAGCTTTACCGGCGTGCGCATCGGGCTTGCGGTGGCGCGCAGTCTTGCGCTCGCATGGCGCGCACAGCTGCAAGGCTATTCGACGATGGCGCTCGTCGCGGCGATGGCGCGCAGCCGGTCGGGCGGGCAGGCGCTCACCGTTGCGATGGAAGGCGGTCATGGCGAATGGTTCGTGCAGGCCTTCGATGGTGACGGCTTGGCAATCGCGGACGCCGTCTCGCTGCCGCCCCGGCAGGCGGTCGACAGCTTCAGGAACAATGTGGTGGCGGGAACGCGGGCGGAAGATTTCGTCGAGCTGGCGGGCGCGGGCACCGCGCTTCCCCTGTATAGCGACGCGCGCGCGTTCCTCTCGCTCCCGGCGGCAGCGCTGTCGGACGATACGGCGCCGATCTACGGGCGGGCGCCAGATGCGAAGCCAAGCGGCGCCGCGACGGGCAAGTCGGCATGAACGAGGACGTGCTCGACGCGATCATGCGGCTGATGGACAGCGCCTTCGATCCGCAATGGGGCGAGGCCTGGACCCGGTCGCAGGTCGCATCGGCCATCGCCTTCGCCAACACGCATGCCACGCTGATCGATGCCGAGGGCGGCGCGCCTCGCGCGCCCGAGGATGCGGTCGGCTTCGCCATCGTGCGCGCCGCGCCGGGCGAGGAGGAAATTCTTCTGATCGCGATCGAGCCTGCGATGCGCCGCCGCGGACTGGGGGCAAAGCTTCTGAGGACCCTCGCCGCTGCGGCAAGGCTGCGCGGGGCCGATCGCCTGTTCCTAGAGATGCGAGAGAACAATCCGGCACGTTCTGTTTACGAAAATCACGGCTTCCACCCGATCGGGCGACGCAAAGAGTATTACCGGCTCGACGACGGGGCGCGGATGGATGCGATTACCTTCGCACTCGATCTTTCAGCCGGTTGATCGATATTGTCCCAATAATGGAAAGAAATTTTCCCCAAGAGCATTGCAATCGGTAAATGATTGCGACAGGGAATTTCACCTATGCGGCCCTATCCCCCTGGCGGCCGTATCCCAAAACCCTAGAGGAAATTGATGGAAGACCAAGATATCGAAATGACGCAGACGCTTATCGCGTTCACGTCGAACATCGTTGAAGCATATGTCAGTAATAATTCGGCGGAACTCGACGACGTTCCGGTGCTGATCAACAGTGTCTATTCGGCATTGTCTGGCCTCAGCAGCGGTGCCGAAGAGGAAGAGCCGCGCCCCGAACCTGCGGTGTCCGTCCGCGCGTCGGTGAAGCCCGACTATCTCGTCTGTCTCGAAGACGGCAAGAAGCTGAAGATGCTCAAGCGCTATCTGCGCACCAATTACGACATGAGCCCCGAGGAATATCGCGAGCGCTGGAACCTGCCGAGCGATTACCCGATGGTTGCGCCCAACTATGCCGAAAAGCGCCGCGAACTGGCGAAGAAGATCGGCCTTGGTCGCGCACCGGGCCAGAAGCGCGGTCGTCGCAAGAAAACCGCCGAATAATCCGTGCACTCGCCGGTCGGCTGCCAACAGCTCGACCGGCGAGGCTTGAGCGGGCCGCGCACCCGTCCTATGCCCCGAGCGAAAGCCTGAGGAATCCCGCGTGCCCCATAAAATCGATCTCGAACAGCTGTGTGCCGACAAGGGCCTGCGCATCACCGAACAGCGCAAGGTGATCGCGCGCGTATTGTCGGACAGCGAAGACCACCCCGATGTCGAGCAGCTGCACGAGCGTGCCTCGAAGATCGACCCCGGCATCTCGATCGCGACCGTCTATCGCACGGTCCGCCTGTTCGAAGAGGCCGGCGTGCTCGACCGGCACGATTTCGGCGATGGCCGCTCGCGCTACGAGCCCGCGCCCGAATCGCACCACGATCACCTGATCGACGTCGAAAGCGGTAAGGTGGTCGAATTCGTCGACCCCGAGCTGGAGGCGCTGCAGAAGCAGATCGCCGAAAAGCTGGGCTATCGCCTCGTCGACCACCGGATGGAATTATATGGCGTCCGCCTCGAACGCGACAGCTGACAACCGCTCCGACTGGGAACGGCGGCAGGCGGCCGCCCGCGGCGAGAGGACGCCGATCTCTTTCATGGGCTGGGTCCGCTTGTGGACCCGCACCATCGCGCTGGTTGTCGTGATGATGCTGTTCGTCATCCCACTCTATGTCACGCGAATCTTCACCTACGGATCGCCGTGGCCCAAGTGGTACCTGGCGATTGCCGCATGGATCGTGGGCGCGCGGGTCGAGCGGCGCGGTACGCCGCTGCGGCGCGACGTGTTCTTCATCGCCAACCATGTCAGCTGGGTCGACATCCTGGCGCTGGCAGGCGCCAGCGGCACCGCCTTCGTCGCCAAGGCCGAGCTGGCCAAGGCACCGCTGGTGGGCTGGCTGTGCTCATTGAACCGCACGGTCTTCGTCCAGCGCGAGGACCGCCTGCGCGTGGCGGACCAGATCAACGCGCTGCGCGAGGCGCTGATGGACAACTGGTCGGTCACGGTCTTCCCCGAAGGCACGACGACCGACGGGCACTCGCTGCTGCCGTTCAAGTCCTCGATGCTCAGCGTCCTCGAACCGCCGCCGCCGGGCGTGCTCGTCCAGCCGGTGGTGATCGACTATGGCGCGATGGCCGAATGGCTCGGCTGGATCGGCGAGGAAGACGGGCTCAACAACTACAAGCGCGTGATGGCGCGCAAGGGTACCTTCCCGGTCAAGCTGTTTTTCCTCGAACCCTTCAGCCCGGTCGAGTTCCGCGGCCGCAAGGCGATCGCGGCCGAGGCGCGCGTTCGGATCGAAGCGTGCCTTCGCGAGACGATGGGCCACGAACTGCGCCCCTTCGACCACGACGTCGCGCCGATCCGCTACAGCAAGGCCAAGCTGCCGCCGCTGGAGCCCGTCGCTGCTCCCTCCGCTACGGACGATCCCCCCGCGACCTGAGCGGCATGGCCGTGCCCCCACTACGCCCTTCTTAGCGAAGGTTGATTTCGCACCCGGGCCCACGGGGATCGCATTGTACCCGCTATGGATGCCAATACGATGACCGACCAGCGGGTCGAGCAATTCGAGAATGTGATCAGGGGGCCGGATTTTCCCTGCGTCGGCGCAAAGTCGGCGCTGGCGAAGGGGAACATGGAGTTCGTCCTCGCGCGCGACCTCACCAGCGCATGGAACGACATCAAGATTCACGAGGCGCTGATGGCCTGGGCGAAGCGCGACCTGCCCGCCGACCAGCTGCGCAGCCTCGTCGTCATCTTCGACGGCCCGCTCGACCTCGACGAAAGGGCCTTCGAACAGGCGATGTGGGAGCGATTGCAGTCGCTGTCGGACAAGGACGTGTGGCTCTCGCAAAAGCCCGATCCGACCGTCAGCAGCAATCCCGCCGAGCCCGATTTCTCGCTCAGCTTCGGCGGGCAGGCCTTCTTCGTGGTCGGACTGCACCCCAATGCCTCGCGCCCCGCACGGCGCTTCCCGAAACCCTCGCTAGTCTTCAACCTCCACGAGCAGTTCGAGTGGCTGCGCAACAGCGGGATGTACGAGCGGATGCGCCAGCGCATCCTCGATCGCGACAAATCGCTCGCCGGCGATATCAACCCGATGCTTGCGCGGCATGGGGAGAGCAGCGAGGCCCGGCAATATAGCGGGCGCGCGGTCGACGAAGACTGGGCGTGCCCATTCCGGCGGGGCGAGATCAGGAGCATATTTTGAGCGATGTAGTCGAAATCCCGCCGCGCAGCGGCACCGCCTTCGTGGTGGAGGCCGGGCAGGCCTTCACCGTGATCGACCCGCAGGGCACGCAGGTGTCCGACATGGTCGCCTATTCGCAGGCCGACGTGCGCGAGGTCATGTCGAACGGGCGAACCTTCGATTACGAGGAGACGATCCATCTCACTACGGGCAATCGGCTGTGGTCCAACCGGTCGAACGTGATGCTGGAGATCGAGGAGGACAGCCTTGGCCAGCACGACTACCTGCTCACCCCGTGCAGCGAGGATACGTTCCGGCACTTCTATCCGGACAAGCCGGTGCACCGGGGCTGCTTCGGCAACTTGGCCGAGGCGCTGGCGCACTACGGTATCGAGCGCGACGCGATCCCGACCGCGTTCAACATCTTCATGAACGTGCCGGTCGATGGCGGCACGGGCGGGCTCTCGGTCGATCCGCCCGCGAGCCAGCCGGGCGAGGCGGTGCGCTTCCGCGCGCATATGGACCTGGTGATCGGGCTGACCGCCTGTTCGGCCTATGCTTCGAACGGGGGCAGCTTCAAGCCGATCCATTACCGGGTCGAAGAATAGGCCTCCACAGCTGAAACCCTGCCGTCACCCCGGGCCTGACCCGGGGTCGGTGCTTCTTGAAACTGCCCTGGGGTAAAAAGTGAAGCACCACCCCGGATCAAGTCCGCGGTGACGGTGGAGGTGGCAGGAGTTGCGCCCGCCCGTCGCGAAGCGTAAATGCGCGCTTCGCATGAAACCCACGACTCCTCCCAAGACCTACCGGGTCAAAAGCTTCGGCTGCCAGATGAACGTCTATGATGGCGAGCGGATGGGCGAGCTCCTCGCCGCGCAGGGCATTACGCCCGCGCCAGAGGGCGAGGACGCCGATCTGGTGGTGCTCAACACCTGCCATATCCGCGAAAAGGCGACCGAGAAGGTCTATTCCGACATCGGACGGCTCCGGCGCGAGGATGGCACATCGCCGCTGATCGCGGTCGCGGGCTGCGTCGCCCAGGCGGAGGGCGAGGAGATCATGGCCCGCGCGCCCGCCGTCTCGATGGTGGTGGGCCCGCAGGCGTACCAGAACCTTCCGGCGATGCTCGAACGCGCGGTGTCCGGCCAGCGCAGCACCGAGATGGACCTTGCCGCCGAAGCCAAGTTCGCCAGCCTCCCGCAGCGGCGAACCGCCCCCCCGGCGGCGTTCCTCACCATCCAGGAAGGGTGCGACAAGTTCTGCACCTATTGCGTCGTGCCCTACACCCGCGGCGCAGAGATCAGCCGTCCCTTCGCCGAACTGGTCGCCGAGGCGCAAAGGCTGGTCGAAGGCGGGGCGCGCGAGATCACCCTGCTCGGCCAGAACGTATCCGCTTGGAGCGGCGAGGACGCGAAGGGCCATCGCACCGGGCTCGCCGGGCTGGTCCGCGAGCTGGCGAAAATCGACGGGCTGGCGCGCATCCGCTACACCACCAGCCACCCGGCAGACATGGACGAAGAGATCATCGCCGCGCATGGCGAGATCGACAAGCTGATGCCCTTCCTCCACCTGCCGGTGCAGGCGGGCAATAACCGCGTGCTCAAGGCCATGAACCGCAGCCACACGGTCGAGAGCTACCTCAGGCTGCTCGAACGCTTCCGCGCCGCGCGGCCCGATCTGGCGCTGTCGGGCGATTTCATCGTCGGCTTCCCGGGCGAGACCGAGGCCGAGTTCGAGGATACGCTGAAGGTGGTGGACGAGGTCGGCTACGCCCAGGCGTTCAGCTTCAAATATTCGCCCCGCCCCGGCACCCCTGCGGCAGGGATGGAAGGGCAGGTCGCGCCCAAGGTGCTGAAAGACCGGCTCAAGCGCCTTCAGGACCGCCTCAACCGCGACCAGCACGCCTTCAACACCGCCAGCGTGGGCCGCACCTGCGAGGTGCTGGTCGAACGCAAGGGCAAGCTGCCGGGCCAGTGGCTCGGCAAGTCGCCCTGGCTGCAATCAGTGCATTTCGAAAGCGATGCGGCCATCGGCGATCTGGTGCCGGTCACGCTGACCGAAGCCGGGCCCAATTCGCTGCGCGGGACGGTGCGCGAAAGCGTCGCCGCCTAGTCTGCTGTGTCGCGGAAGGTAGCCGCGACCGCATTGGGCAACCGCGTCGCCGCCGAGTTGGGCGGCAGGCTGTAGAGCGCGGCGAGAAAAGCGCGATCGAACCGCGTGAGCATATCCTCGCCCTCCTCCGCCACGAAAGGATCGAGCACGCTGGCCAGGCCGGTGCTCTCGCTGCGGGAGGTCCGCAATCCCGGGGCGAGCAGACGCATCGTCGCGTGATCGGCGACGCGGGTCAGCTCCATCCCGACGAGACTTTCTATATCGAGGATGACGACGCCGCTCGCCGCGGCGATGCTGTGCGAAAGGCCGACGCGGCGCGAGCGCCCCTGCTTATTGACCGGCCCGCCCCATCGCAGCGGCGAGGCCGAGCCGCCCAGACCCGGCACGGTCGCCATTTGCGGAACGCTGCCCCCTTCGGCAGAGCGCTGCTCCTCGTTGTGCCAATCGAGCACGCGTTCGCCCCGCGAAAGGCGTGCGGCGATACGGTTGCGTTCGGCCTCGGAGATGAGCCAGGGCTGCTCGTCGACGATCCGATCGACCAGCGCTGCCGGATCGTCGACGATCAGCACCAGTGCATTGGCCGTGCAGCCGGGCTTCGCCACTCTCAGCCCCGCCTCGCGCGCATTGGCCTCTATCCGCTGCCTGACGGTCTCGCCTCCCTGAGCTCCCAGACCGGAGACCGACAGACACAGCGGATCAAAGAAACGCACCAGCGGTTCGTCGGAGACGAGCGTCTGGCTCATATTCCGCACCGCCTCGCGCACCTGCGCGGTTGTGCGAGCGGATTCGCCGCGCACGAGGATATCGGTATGCGCCTCCTCGGCATCCTGCTGGCCATTGGCCGGCACAAAGCCTGCGGCAAGCAGGACGGCAGCGATCATCGCAGGAGCACGGCGGACCAAGCGTGGCATGGCGCGATGCTAAGGCAATGATGGCCATCCGCCAATCGGTCTAATTCAGAAGCGGACCGGATTCGACTCGTCCTTGCCGTCTAGGCTCCGCTGCGCCATTCTTGCAGCATGGCCAGAGCGACCATTGGCGAGCGGGCTCGATCTTCGCGGAGCGGGCTTGGAAGAAGGCGTTCCATGCCGGTCGGCTTGTGGCTGCTCGGTGTTTTCACGTTCTCGACCGCCACGCTCGCGCAGGAGCAGGGGGGACGCCCGACCGGGGATGACGCCCCCACCATCATCGTCGAAGGGCAGGTGCAGCGCGGCGAGGATGCCCGCGAACTCGCCGAAGACATCCTACGGCCGGCGCGCGGCGGCGAAGTCATGGAGCGTTTTTATCAACCTTTATGCCCGCGCGTCATCGGCCTCCAGCCTGACGTGGCGCAGGTCCTCGCCGACCGGATATTGGCAAACGCGGCGTCCGCCGGGATCGAGCCGGGCGACGAGGGATGCACTCCAAACGTTCTGGTCGCTTTCGTCGACGACGTGGCGGGCGACCTGGAGGATTTGCTGGAGAACCAGCCGTGGGCTTTCGGAGGATTGAAGAGGTACCAGCGGTCAAGGGTCGCAAACGAGGAAGGGCCCACCCGTGCCTGGCACGTCACGCAGATCGGCGATCGCCACGGCAAGCCGCGCGAAGAGACGCTCCATACCGGCATTCCAGTGGTCAGACGTCCTCCGAATGGCGGCACGCTGATCAAGTTGCCGACCACGGTCCTCATTTCGGCCTCGGTCGTGCTGATCGAACGCAACGCCATCCGGGGCAAGTCGTTGCGGCAGATCGGCGACTTCGCATCGATGCGGGCGCTCCTCCCGGTCGAGGAGACCGCGCAGGGCGCGACCGGCCCGGTCGCGACGATTCTCTCGCTCTTCGTCCTCGCGGACGCCCCGGAAGGGCTGACCGAATTCGACCGGACGTTCCTTGGAACCTATTATTCGGACGACAGATCGGGCCTGCGGACCGGTCTCGCGATCGAGGCGATCGGTCGTGAATTCGGCGAACGCCTCGACGAGGCGGCCGAGACGGAGGACTGAGCGGCAGGACAAGCACGATTCTCGCGACGACGGCGCCCCCTTTCGAGTAAGGGAGCGCCGCGCCGGACATGAGATCGCGAGAGCAGTGGGGAGGATCCTGCCGGTCAGCGGTCTCTCGTCACCAGAAGAAGTTGTCGTAGACCACCAGCACCCTTCCGCTGCGGGTATCGATCAGCAGCACGTCGTTGCCGTAGCGAATCCAGCGCTGGTAGCCGTAGCGCGGCTGCGGGAGATAGTATTCATAGGGGTCGACCCAGTAGCGCTGGCCCCAGAAGACGTTCGCGAACAAGCGTTCGCCAACGCTCAACCGATGGTAGCTATATCCACGCGGCGCGTAATAGGCCCCGCGGCGGAAAGCATAGCGATCGGCTTGGCGATAGGCGCGCCAGTCGCGATAGGCCCGCCGTTGATCGCGGCGGTAATCGCGCCGCGCATCCTGACGGGCATCGCGGCGTGCGTCCTGCCGGGCGTCGCGGTAAGCATCGTGCCGGGCATCCTGGCGAACCTCACGCCGGTCTTCGCGGCGATCCTGCCGCACATCCCGTCGCTCCTCGCGAACCTCACGCCGGTCTTCGCGCCGATCCTGCCGGCGATCCTGCCGAGCCTCGGCGCGGGCTTGGGCGTAGCCCTCGGCCCGCTCCTGCTGACGCAATTCCGGCCCGCGCTGGGCCTGTGCCGCAGCGGGAAGGACAAGCCCTGCGGCGGCCGCCAACATCAATACATTACGCATTACGGTCACTCCTCAAGAATGCCCGCTACCGGGCACGCATTCAGGAATATGACGTCTAACATGAACGAATGAGGATCGATGTCGAGCGGACCGACCGATTTGTTGTCGCGGATTGTATCGGGGTCGCAGAAAGGAGCCCACGACCTGCGATTTCGTCCCGCGACGCCTCCGGCGCATTACACCGACGTGACTTTCCACCGGGTCGCACCACTCACGCTTGCCACGCTTCTCGCGCGCCCTAAACTCGCGACTCGCAATCGCCCTCAAACCCAGGAGACGCATGGGCCGCAGACCAACCCGCGCCGGAGAGCCCCGGCTTTCCCCGCCGCCGCACCCGCAGCGTGAGATACGCCGCGCGAAAGTGGACATGGAGTTCGAGAACCAGTCGCTCCTCGTGCCGCTGTTCGGCCAGTTCGATGCCAATCTGGTGCAGGTCGAAAACCGCCTGTCGGTCTTCATCTCGGCCCGCGGCGACAAGGTGATGATCGAGGGGCCCGAAGATTCGGTCGCCCGCGCGCGCGACGTCCTCCAGGCGATGTACGACCGGCTGGCGCTGGGCCAGGATCTGGACGAGGGCGCGATCGAGGCGATCATCGCGATGACCAACGAGCCCACGCTCGACGGGATCATCAAGGGCCGCAAGCCGGGCGAGGATGGCGCGCCGCCGATCATGATCCGCACCCGGCGCAAGACGATCGTGCCGCGCAGCGCGGTGCAGGCGCATTACATGCGCTCGCTCAGCCGCGACGACATCATCTTTGCGCTCGGCCCGGCAGGTACCGGCAAGACCTACCTCGCGGTCGCGCAGGCGGTCGCCCAGCTGACCAGCGGCAGCGTGCAGCGCCTGATCCTCAGCCGTCCGGCAGTGGAGGCGGGCGAGAAGATCGGCTTCCTGCCCGGCGATATGAAGGAGAAAGTCGATCCCTTCCTGCGCCCGCTCTACGACGCACTGTACGACTGCATGCCGCCCGAACAGGTCGAGCGGCACATCGCCAGCGGCGTGATCGAGATCGCGCCGATCGCCTTCATGCGTGGGCGCACGCTGGCGGACGCCTTCGTGATCCTCGACGAGGCGCAGAACACCACGCGCGAACAGATGAAGATGTTCCTCACCCGCTTCGGCCAGAACGCGCGGATGGTGATCGCGGGCGACCCGCGGCAGGTCGACATCCCCGGCGGCGACCGCATGAGCGGCCTCGTCGACGCGGTCGACAAGCTGGAAGGCATCGAAGGCTTCGGCACGATCCGCTTCACCAGCGCGGACGTGGTGAGGCACCCGATCGTTGGGCGGATCGTGGATGCGTACGAGGGGACGGAGGAGTAGGCCTAAGTGCTGAGGGCAGAGTATCGGAGAGGCTTTGTAGTGGCCTGTTTCCTCGTCTGCGCATTCGCCGCGGTCTTCGTCTTTTCCGGTGAGGAGAGCATTGGGCGAACGAGCAGACTGCTGTACTCGGGTGAAGACCTGACCGCGTTTGGCCTCGTCATTTTCGGTATTGGAATGATCGGAGCGGGGCTTTTTTCTGTATTTTCTTTCCGTGCGGTTCTTGGCCTTCCAGCGATTCTCAGCGACGGTGAGTATCTGCGCTCCTACACGTTTCCATTCTCAAGCACGCCAATCAGCGAAATCGAGACGCTTGAATCGACATCAAAGGATGCCGAGGTTCGACTGAAGGACGGGAGTGTCCGGAAGATCAATGTACGGATGGTCCGCGATCCTGAACTCTTTTTCGACGGACTAAATCTGACTGTTGGTTAGAGAATGCCGCCGCGCTCCCGACAAGAAACTAGCCAATTCGTCACCCCGGACTTGATCCGGGGCGAGGCTATTTCATGTGCATCCCAGCATAAAAGCCCGACCCCGGGTCAAGTCCGGGGTGACGAGTGAATTGAAAAGGGCGGACCTCGCAGCCCGCCCCTCTCAAAATCACATCCCGTCGACCGCCTTGCTGACGAGGATGTTCACCGCCACGCGGCGGTTCTGCTGCTTGCCGTAGTCGGTGGAATTGTCGGCCACCGGGTCGGCCTGCGCCATGCCGGTCGGCGTCAGCATGCGGTAGGGCTTCCAGCCGCACTGCTGCTGCAGGTAGTTCACCACCCGCTCGGCGCGCTTCTCGCTCAGTTCCTGGTTGATCTCGTAGCTGCCGGTCGAATCGGTGTAGCCGACCACCAGCAGCAGCGCGTTGTCCATCGCGTCCGCCTGTGCGGCGGCACCGCACAGCTGCGACTGGGCCTGGCCCGACAGCGCGTATTCGCCGGTGTCGAAATAGACGTTGGTCGTGCCCTTCACGTTGTAATTGTCGATATCGGCCACGCGCCCGCGCAGCGCCTCGGTCGCGGCGGTCTGTTCGGCGAAGCCCTGCTGCGTGCCGCGCTGTATCATCGCCGCGGTCTTCAGGTCGGACTCCTTCATGCTGATGCGCTGCGCGATCAGCCCCTGATCCCACTGCACGGTGCGCACGGTGACGGGCACGCCGTTGAAGAGCTGGCTGTCGTCGAGCGAGGTACGGCCGAGGCCGAGGAACCCGCCGCGCGACTTGATCTCGGTCGCATTGGCGACAAACACGACGGTCTGCGTGCCGTCCTCGGACGTGACCTGGATGCGATCGTCAGCCTGCGCCGAGATGAAGCCGTCGATCTCGGGTCCGTCGGGCAGCCCGGAAATATCGGCCGGAAACGCGCCGGTGACGGTCAGCGTGTTCTCGGCGGTGGTTTCGGCCGGGGCGTCCTCCCACTGCTCCTGCGCCGACCCGCTCGCCGGCAGGGCAAGCGCGGCGATCCCGCAGACGAGGGCCGCCCTGGTGCTGTTCGAAATGGTATTCATCGTCTCGACTCCATCGAATTGGCCCCGCCGCCGATCCCGGTGCGCGAGGTTTGGGCCGGTCGCCTCGTCGAAGAGACCGGCATGTGAAGCCCCCGTCAGTTGCGATTGGTGACGAACGATCGACTGACGAGCCATCCCAATGACGGCCCCATCGCGGCGTTCCCGGCGGAGATGCGGGACGGCGCGAAATCGCGACGGCTCGGTGTGGCACAGGGATAAGCCGAGCGAAAGGCGATAGCTCTTGGCGGATCGGCCCCTCGCCCCCTATCCCCCGTTCCCGAAGCCTATCGGCCCAAAGTCCATCGGAAGGAACTCGCGCGTGCCCATTCCCGCTGCCCGGAACGACTTTCCCGAAATCCGCGACGCCGTGCGCGCGCTGGTCCGGGGGTTCGGCGACAGCTACTTTCGCAAGAAAGACGAAGCGCGCGAATATCCCGAGGAATTCGTCGAGGCGCTGACGAAGGAAGGCTGGATGGCCGCGCTGATTCCCGAGGAATTCGGCGGCGCGGGGCTCGGCCTGACCGAAGCCAGCATCATCATGGAGGAGATCAACCGGGCGGGCGGCAATTCGGGCGCGTGCCACGGGCAGATGTACAACATGAACACGCTGCTGCGGCACGGCAGCGACGCGCAGAAGGCGAAGTTCCTCCCCGAGATCGCCAGCGGCGCGCTGCGGCTGCAGAGCATGGCGGTGACCGAGCCGACCACCGGCACCAACACCACCGATCTGAAGACCCGCGCCGTACGCAAGGGCGATACCTATGTGATTGACGGGCAGAAGGTGTGGATCAGCCGCATCCAGCATTCGGACCTGATGATCCTGCTCGCGCGCACCACGCCGCGCGACGAGGTGAAAAGGAAGTCCGACGGGCTCTCGATCTTCCTCGTCGACCTGCACGCGGCCATCGGCAACGGGATGGAAATCCGCCCGATCCGCAACATGGTCAACCACGAGACCAACGAGGTGTTCTTCGACGCGCTCGAACTGCCCGCGAGCAGCCTGATCGGCGAGGAGGGCAAGGGCTTCCGCTACATCCTCGACGGGCTGAACGCCGAACGCGCGCTTATCGCGGCCGAGTGCATCGGCGATGGCTACTGGTTCGTCGAGAAGGCGGCGGAGTATGGCAGCGAGCGCGTGGTGTTCGACCGGCCGATCGGCCAGAATCAGGGCGTCCAGTTCCCCATCGCGCAGGCCTATATGGAGGTGCGCGCGGCGGACCTGATGCGCTACGAGGCGTGCCGCCTGTTCGACGACGGCCAGCCTTGCGGGGCGGAGGCGAACATGGCCAAGCACCTCGCCGCCGAAAGTTCATGGAAGGCAGCTAACGCCTGCATGCAGACCTTCGGCGGCTTCGGCTTCGCGGCGGAATATGATGTCGAGCGCAAGTTCCGCGAGACGCGGCTCTATCAAGTAGCACCGATCAGTTCGAACCTCATTTTAAGCTATGTCGGCGAACACGTGCTCGGAATGCCACGTTCATTTTAGAATGACACACGCGCTCGCGACGGGAAATTGCGCATCCCATCCATTCGAGGCGCCTATTTGATTCATTCCTCACTCAGCATAAAGATTCGATATTTGCACAATTCTGCGCAACATCGATGCGAACCGGAACGAATTCGGAACATCCTCCTCCACTCGTCCCTTGATTAGGTATGGGACCTGACAACATCGACGCCGATCACACCTCCACTCACCATATGCCGAGCCGTCGCGAACGGCTTCAGGCGTTCATGCGCCTCAAGACGCAGCGCCGCTATCTCATCGCCGGTGTCGCCGCGCTCGGCGTGTCGACCGCCGCGTTCGCGGGCGCATTCGCCAATGAAAGCGGGTCGCCCGATGTCGTAAAGCTCGGTGCGGGCAAGGCCAGCGTCGAGGCGGAGCCGGTCGCGGCCTACGAACCGCTGGCCGAGGAAGCGGCTGCGCCCTCCCCCACGCCCTCGACTTCGGAAAGCCCGATGGGCGCCGGAGAGGCGAGCTATTACGGCCACGAACTCGCGGGCAACCGCACCGCCAGCGGCGAGGTGTTCGACCCTGGCCAGCTGACCGCAGCACACCGCACGCTGCCGCTGGGCAGCAAGGTCCGCGTGACCAATCCGCGCAATGGCGAGAGCGTCGTCGTGCGGATCAACGATCGCGGCCCTTTTCACGGCAATCGCGTGATCGACCTGTCGACCGCCGCCGCACGCACGATCGGGCTGATCCGGTCGGGAACGGGGCGCGTCAATCTGGCCCTGCTGATCGACTGACCGCGACGCGTTTTCTTCGATGGTGAGAGGACCGCGGGCGTTCGGCCAGCGGCAGTCAGGCCTCGACCCGTTCCAGCAGCACCTCGAGCATGCACACCACACCATCGGGCTCGTAATGCATCTCGACGCGCGTGCCGCGCCGCGAACTGATGCCGGAACGGATCAGCTTCGAGCCGAAGCCCTCACGCTCGGGCGGTGACACCGACGGCCCTCCACGCTCGCGCCAGGTAAGCGACAGGGCGTCGTGATCTTTGTGCCGCGCCACGTGCCACGTCACCTGCACCTGCCCCTCCGCATTCGAAAGCGCGCCGTACTTGATCGCGTTGGTCGTCAGTTCGTGGACGATCATGGTCAGCGCGAGCGCAACCTCGGGGCTCAGCAGGTAATCGGCACCCTCCAGCTTCAGGCGATCCACATCGGCTCCGGCGGCGGACTCGAAGGTCAGGGATACGATGTCGTCCACCCGCGCCGGCGACCAGCTCGACGCGGTCAGCAGGGCATGCGCGGCGGCAAGCGCCTGGAGCCGCGCCTTGTAGGTCGTCATCGCTCCTTGCGCTTCGCCGATCCCGCGAAACGTCTGCTGCGCGAGCCCCTGGACGACTGCCAGCGTGTTCTTCACCCGGTGGTTGAGTTCCTGGATCAGCAGCGCCTGACGTTCCTCGTACTCGATCTCCTCGGTCACGTCGTAGCCCTGCACAATGATCCCGGTGACCGTGCCGTCGTGATCGAACATCGGCTGAAAGATGAAGTTGAGCACCCGGCGCGTCTGCGAGGGATCATTGGCGCCTTCGAGCACCACCGGCTCGCGCCGGCCGATATAGGGCTCGCCGGTGCGATACACCGTGTCGAGCACGTCTACGAAACCCTGCCCGACCACCTCGGGAAGCGCATCCCTGACCGACCGGCCGACCAGCTCGCTGCGCCCGACCAGATCCAGATAGGCGGCGTTGGTCATCTGGAAGACGTGATCATCACCCCCCAGAACCGCGACGAAACCGGGCGCCTGCTGGAAGAATTCGAGCAGTCGGCGGCTCTCGCGCGCTAGATCGCGATTGCGCGCCTGGATCGCTTCGGCACGGCGCACCACGCCGACCTCGTCGCGCAGCTTGCGCAGCTTCTGCAATTCGGTGACGTCGACAGTGTGCTGCAGGATGTATCTGAGCGTGCCGTCATCGTCCTTGAGCGGCGTGTGCGTAGCGCTCCAGTACCGTGCTTCCATCGATCCGTCGGGGCGCGCGATATCGTACCGGATCAGCGCGATCTCGTCGCGCTCCTCGGTCTCGACAACGCTGCGCAGGGACTGGTCGAGAAGGCGGAAGCTTTCCGATTCGGGATCGGCGGGAAAGGCTTCGAACATCGGCTTGCCGATGATGTCCTCGCGTTCGCGCATGGTGGCCGAAAGATAGGCGCGGTTCATCCAGACGAGCCGCAGGTCCCTGTCCAGCAACACATAGGGGTTGGGCGAAAACTCGGCCAGTTGCAGAAAATCGATGTCCAAATCGGTCCCTTGCCATACGCGGGGAAGCGGCAGAAAAAAGCATCTAGAGCACGTGTCGGTTCCCTGTCACGCAAACACTGCCGTTCGCACGGCAAGCACGGCCCTTTCCTACCCACGGCACCCGGCGTTACAGAGGCGTCATGGTCACCGCGTCCTCCCCTTTGCACCCCCGCCCGCAGCAAGGCTTCGCCAGAGCCGTTTTTTTCACCCCAGGACAGTGTGTCAGGTGTGTCAGGCGAGCCGTGCGGGCGACGAACGGAGGCATCGGCCATGCAGCTTGAGATCGACGTGGAGAGCTGGCCGTCGTCGGCGAAGGGGGATGAATGGTCCGCGCTGGCCGAGCGCGCGGCGCGGGCCGCCGCCGCGGTGGAGCCCTGTCTTGCCAATCCGCGGCTCGAAGCCAGCGTCCTGTTCACCGACGATGCCGCCGTCCACGCGCTCAACCGCGAATGGCGGACCAAGGACAAGCCGACCAACGTGCTCAGCTTCCCGATGCTGGAGCGCGAGGAACTGCTCGCGCTGGATCCCGACGGTCCGCCCGTCCTGCTGGGGGACATCGCGCTGGCGCACGAGGCCTGCGCGCGCGAAGCGGCGGAAAAGGGCGTATCGCTACACGATCATGCCACGCACCTCGTGATCCACGGCCTGCTCCATCTGGCGGGGCTCGACCACGAGATTTCACCGCGCGATGCGCAGGAAATGGAAGCGCTGGAGGTGAAGGCGCTTGCACAGCTGGGCATTGCCGACCCATATGGTGACGCTTGAGCAAGAGGAGAGCATTTCAGGGCCATGCCCGATAGTGACAGCGACAAGTCTTCCGGCACGGGAGATGCGGACAGTAGACGCGGGCTCTGGCTCGCGATGCGCAGGTTTTTCGATCAGCAGGGCGGCGAGCGCAGCTTGCGGCGTGAGATCGAGGACAAGATCAACGAGCACGAGCGCGACGAAGAGGGCGATTCCTCCGCCGGGGGCGACGCCCACCGCGATGGCGACCTGTCGCGTGAGGAGCGCGAGATGGTGCGCAACCTCCTCCATTTCAGCGAACACGATGCGGACGATGTCGCGATCCCGCGCGGAAGGATCATCGCCGTCGATTCGAGCGCCACGTGGGCCGAACTGCTCGCGGTGTTCTCCGAACATGGCCATTCGCGACTGCCGGTCTATCGCGAGCAACTCGACGATGTGATCGGGATGATCCACATCAAGGACGTCTTCCCCTATCTCACCAACGGCAAGCCGCCGCCCGCCGACTGGACCACGCTGATGCGCCAGCCGCTCTACGTGCCGCAGAGCCGCGGCGCGCTCGACGTGCTGGCGGACATGCGCGCCAGGCGCATCCATCTGGCGATCGTGGTCGACGAATTCTCGGGCACCGACGGCATCATCACGATCGAGGATCTGGTCGAGGAGATCATCGGCGAGATCGAGGACGAGCACGACGAGGCGGCCGAGGACTGGATCAAGCCGGTTGCGGAAGGCGTGTGGGACATCGACGCCCGCGCCGAGCTGGAGGACATCGCCAAGCGGATCGACCCCGCGCTCGCCGAAGTGGAGGAATCGGTCGATACGATGGGCGGCCTCACCTTCATCCTCGCCGAACAGGTGCCGCAGGTGGGGGCCACGGTCGAACATCCCAACGGCTGGACGATCGAGGTGATCGAAGGCGACGAGACCCATGTGAAGCGCGTGCGCCTGCGCGCGCATACGCCGACGGAGGATGCGGGCGAGCAGGATTGAGGGGGGTGCATTTCGCGCAACACCACCCTAGCCTAAAATAACGCTTTTCCGCCGCGCCGCATTTAGTAGGGGTAGGGACAATGCCCAAACGTCGCCTGCCTCCGTTGCGTTCGCTCGAAGCTTTCATGTACACCGTACGCCTGGGTTCCGCCCGCGCGGCGGCCAACCAGCTGGGCCTCAGCCCCTCCGCGCTCAGCCGCCGGATCGCGACGCTGGAGGAGTTCATCGGCAAGAAGCTGTTCACCCGCGCGCGGCAGGCGATGCAGCTGACCGACGAGGGCGCGGCGTTTCACGAGGCCGTGCTGCCGCATTTCGAAGCGCTGGCGCGCGCGGTGGAAGGCCAGTCCGAAAGCACCTCGCTGCTGCGGCTTCACTTGGGCGTGCTGCCGCTGTTCGGCAGCCAGCGCCTGTTCCCGCGCCTCGCCGAACTGCGGCGGCTCCACCCGATCCTGCATATCGACATCGACACCGGCCCGCATCTGGAAGACCGGGTGGGCGACACGCTGGACGCGGCGATCGTACTGACCCGCGGTCCGTCGAGCGGGTTGCACGCGGTGCGGCTCGACGAGAACAAGGTTCACGCGATCGCCAGCCGCGAGCTGGCGGAGGTCATCGGAAAGGTGCCCGACAGCGATCTGCTGTCGAAACAGACCTTCCTCATCCACAACGAGCTGCCCGAAAGCTTTACCGCGTGGAAGGCCGCGCTGAAGCTCGACGATTTCGAGCCTGCCGCGATCGACCACTATGATTCGGGCCAGCTGATCCTCGAAGCGGCCGCGCAGGGCCTGGGCATCGCGATCATGCACGACGATCACCTGCGCCGCGCGGCGGATTCGCGGCTGACCGAACTGTACGACCTCGATGTCGACAGCCCCTATTCCTACTGGTTCGTATGCAAGCCCGGCGCGCTCGAAGAACGCCCCGTGCGCATGTTCCACGACTGGCTGGTCAAGGCTGGGCTTTAGCGTCGTCGCACCCGACCGACTCCTCAGGGAAGTCACCGCCGACGCCAGGATGTGGCAGTTGCAAGTCCAGATTGGCTGGCAGGCAGTACCGATTGACGCGCGGGGCGACGATCCCGTTTCTGCCGAGGCTTGCGAACGCGGTCTCGTCGCTGAACGCCGCGATCCAGGTGAGGCAATCGGCCAGCCTGCGCATGGAGTGGTCGCCTATCGGTCTGATGCCTGCCTCGCAGTTGATGACCAGGCCGTCACTCACCTGCATCCGCTTGAACCGTCGCAACGCCCTTAGGATTTCGCCCCTCTCGTCCACGGATACCCGCCTCGCTTCGCGCGCAACACTATCCGGGCGGAAACGAGGCGACGAATTGAAGATATATGCGGGAACGCCGCGCTCCAGCGATACCTGCATGGCAAGCGCCCCGCCCAGGGAATGCCCCGCGACCGTGATGGGAATCTCCCGCCGGCCACTCTGATCGAGGCCCATTCGCAGCGCATCGAATACTTCGACCGCCTGCCGGCGCTGGGTCTTGCCGATGTTTCCGCGCAGCCAATCGTTCAGATGAGAGAATTCCGTTCCGCGAAAGGCGAGTATGGTTTCGGCCACATCCCCCTGCTCCATCCGATCGAACACCGCATAGGCGAGGCCCGCGCTATTGTTGTCCTCGACCTTGCGTTCTTCGATATCTTCGAGAAGCTGGAAATTCTTGCGGTCTTTGGGGCCGTATGCATTCTGCGACAATTGCGCATAGCGCCATGAGGCGGTCGCAAGATCGGCGGTGAAATCACACCATCTGCCGGGTGCATCGAGGCAGGCGGTGCGGGCCTGCGTCAGATCGGATTGGAGCGATACGCAACCCGAGAGAAAGAGGACAGCAATGGCGAGGCACAGTGCGCGAGCCGGCATTCGAGTTCTCCAGACAAAGAACTTCTCGCGACCGATCGTATCCTATGAAACAATTCTTGTGCACGCAAGCACATGCCGGCGGCAGGAATACTTTAGAGAACCCGCGGATAATCGCGGATTATTCTGATCCCTGCGCGCCGGAAACGCCCAGCCCTGACGAACCAGATCGCCCGGGCGGGGAAAGGTGAATTTACGAAACGGTCGCCTTGACGATCTTGCCCGGCTGTGCGGGCGGCTCGCCCTTGGGCAGCGCATCGACCAGTTCCATGCCGCTCTCGACCTGGCCCCAGACGGTGTATTGCCCATCGAGGAATTCGGCATCGTCGAAGCAGATGAAGAACTGGCTGTTGGCGCTGTCGGGCACCTGGGTGCGCGCCATCGAGCAGGTGCCGCGCGTGTGCGGTTCGGAATTGAACTCGGCCTTGAGGTCGGGCTTCTCGCTGCCACCCATGCCGGTGCCGGTCGGATCGCCGCCCTGCGCCATGAAGCCGGGGATCACGCGGTGGAACACGACGCCGTCGTAGAAGCCTTCGCCCGCCAGCTCGGTAATCCGTTCGACATGGCCGGGCGCGAGGTCGGGGCGCAGCTTGATCACGACATCGCCAGTCTCGCCGGTGCCGGTGTCGATGTTGAAGGTCAGTTTGTCGGCCATTGATCAATCTCCTGAAAGTTCGTGTTGGCGCCTGCGCTAGCGGCCCGGCAGTCCTGAGTCACCACCCCCATTGCCCACCACCGGTCACCACCCCCGCTTGCTTTTGGTGCCGGGTGGCTTAGGGGCGGACACCCATGAGCGCCGACCCCCTCCTCGACGAAACGATCGATACCGAAGAGATGGTCGCGCAAGAAGCTGCCAGCGAAGGCGGCCGCCCGGACGACCGCGTCGACGATGCGCGCCACGACGAGGAAAACCGCCTCAAGCCCGAATATCTGCGCGCCGTGCGGCTCGCGCTGGAGGAGGACCGGCGCGGCGAACTCTACGAGCTGGTCGAGCCGCTCCACCCCGCCGACGTGGCCGACCTGCTCGAACTGCTCGACAATGACGAGCGTGGTTCGCTGACGATTGCGATCAGCGACCTGATGACCGGCGAGGTCGTCGCCGAGCTGAACGACTGGGTCCGCGAAGAGATGATGGAAGGGCTGCCCGCAGAGGCGGTGGCCCTGATCGCCGAACAGCTGGAAACCGACGACGCGGTCCAGATGATCGAGGACATGGGCGCGGACGAGCGCGAAGCCGTCCTCGCCGAAATGGACGCGGAGGACCGCGCCGCGATCGAAAGCGCGCTGTCCTATCCGGAAGAAACCGCCGGGCGCCTGATGAGCCGCGAGTTCGTGGCGGTGCCCGAACATTTCTCGGTCGGCGACTTGATCGACTACCTGCGGATCCACGGCACGCTGCTGGGCGATTTCTTCGAGGTCTTCGTGGTGGACGAGGCGCACCATCCGGTCGGCACCTGTGCGCTGAGCTGGATTCTCACCACGCCACGCCACATCGCGCTGGCCGACGTGATGAAGCGCGACCAGACCGTGATCCCGGTGATGATGGACCAGGAAGAGGTCGCGCTGATGTTCCAGAAATACGCGCTGATCTCGGCCGCCGTGATCGACGGGACCGGGCGACTGGTCGGCCAGATGACGGTCGACGACGTGGTCCACATCATCTCTGAAGAAGCGGGCGAGGATGCGCTGCTGCTCTCGGGTGCGGGCGACGGCGACATCAACGAGCCGATCCGCGAGGCTTTCTCCAGCCGCGTGCGCTGGCTGGTCGCGAACCTCGGCACCGCGCTGGTCGCCAGCCTCATCATCGCGGCCTTCGGCGCGGCGATCGAGCAGCTGGTGGCGCTCGCGATCCTGATGCCGATCGTCGCCAGCATCGGCGGCAATGCGGGCACGCAGACCATGGCGGTGACCGTCCGCGCGATCGCGACCAACCAGCTGACCCGCGCCAATACGGGCAAGATCCTGCTCCGCGAACTGCGCGTCGCGATCCTCAACGGGGTGACCATCGCGGTGCTGGTCGGCATCGCGACCGCGCTGGTGTTCGACTGGAAGCTGGGCGGCGTGATCGCGCTCGCGATGGTGATCAACGTCGTGACCGCGGGCTTGGCGGGCGTGCTGGTCCCCGTGCTGTTCGAGCGCGCCAAGCAGGACCCGGCGGTCGCGTCCTCGGTGTTCGTGACGATGGTGACCGACTCGATGGGCTTCTTCGCGTTCCTCGGGCTCGCTGTGGCGAGTGGGCTGGTGGGGTAGCGAGTCCCCCGAAACCGGGCATTCGTTTTCTACCCGGTGAAGACATGCCGATATGATAAGAGCGGCCCGATTATCGGGCAGCAATTGAGGACTCGCCGTTGCAACTCAAAGATGCCTCCGTCGATTTCGAGGGAAATCTTATTGCCGCTGGGTCCATGGACCACCCGGCAGACGTTGCAGGCAGGTTCCCTTGCCCCGATCTCGATCGCATCAAGATCGATCGCGAAACTGCGCGGATCGTGCGGTGCACGGCAATGCGAGACAGCTCGGGCTTCCACAGAACCGAGGAAATCGGCACCGTCCTCTTCACCCCGTTTGCGTCCGAAATCTGGCGGGCCTTGCGCTTCGGCGCCGAAAAGCCAGTAGAGAGAGCGCTTCTCCAGCAAACGGGTGCGCTGACCAGCTCGACCAGTCCAGCCGACAGATCGGTCCAACCCCTGTCCGACTGGCAACTGCGCATCGAGGAGGCGAACGGCGATGTCACCGTCCTCCTATCGGCGGCGCTTCACGCGGTGCCTCGGCGCGATTGGTTGGCGAGTGAAGGGAATTTCTGGGAACAGCAGGCTGGCGCTCGGGTGGAAACGCGCTTCACCATCAGTGCTGCGACCCGTGTCGCATGCTTCGGTGCCCATATCCCGCACGAGCACGCCGAGGCAGAAGGTGCGACGTCGCAGCCCACCTCACCCGACGGCCGCCGACTCAACCTCGCACAAGCACCTGTTGGACCCCAATGCGAGTTTGGGATTCGAGATAGACATTGGGTAGATTTCGGCTCCCATTCGGGCGGCTCACAGCCAAATATGACTATTACCGAGCACCGGAACGTTCGCCGTCTGACGAATGGATTCCTTTCTCACGGTTTGTGTGTCTGGCCGAGAATATGGATCCGGGGCCTGTCGCTGGCGTCAATATCTTCGGCTCTGGGCGCGGAGTCCTTGCGGCTATCGGGAGGGGGCATCGTGGTGTCTCTGAGCGACGATGGGCGGGAGGGCTGGTCACAAACCGCGTCGGAGTCCGCTCTGGAATTTCGCCTTCAAGCAGATGGACTGGCTCTGGACTACGACCTTACGGTTGCAGGTCGGGTGGTCAAAGACCGGGTGCTTTTGCCATGGGAGCTACTGATTCTGCGCTATCCCTCGATAGGAGTTCGCCGCCAGGAGATTCTCGACTCGGCTTAAACCAGCGTTCGCTCTCCACACCCTCGCTTGCCCCTCCACCCCCCCGCACCTACCTCACCCCCATGCCGCTCAACCTGACCAAGATCGCGTTCGGCGCGCAGTCTTTTGCCGACCTCGAAAGCTGGTATGCGAACCGGCGCAGCCCCAACCTCACCACGCGCTATCGCCCCACGCGGTGGGAGGAGTGCATCGGCGGGTCGCTGTTCTGGATCCACCAGCACAACCTCGTCGCCCGCAGCGAAATTCTCGGCTTCAGCGAGACCGGGAATGCCCGCTGGTCGATCGATCTCGAGCCGCGCCTGATCCCGGTCTATCCGCAACCCAAGCGCGCGCATCAGGGCTGGCGCTATCTCAAGGGCGAACCGCCGCGCGACCTGGCCGAAGGCGAGGAGGTGGGCGACGTGCTGCCCGGCGCGCTGGCGACCAAGCTGCAAAGGCTCGGGCTGATCTAGTCCGCCAGTTTGAAGAGGTCCTCGACACTGCGTCCCAGCGCTCGCGCCGCCTTCAGCGCAACGACGGTGGAGGGGATGAAGACCCCGTTCTCGACCGTGTTCACGGTCTTGCGGCTTACCCCCATACGTTCGGCGAGTTCGGCCTGCGTCCAGCCCATCGCCTCGCGCGCAGCACGGATTTCGTTTCGCAGCCCTTCAGCCATTGCCGAACGTTTCCAGGAGCCCGAACGATAGCAGCGCACCCGCAAGCCCGACGCTGACGATGAGATGCGCAGCCTCCTGCGCCGACAGTGGCTCGAACGGGGCGACGACGAACACCAGCATCGCGACGAAGAGCGCTGCGAGGAAACCGCGCGTCACCGCCTTGGCGCGGTTGGCACGGGTCACTTCGTCATCCCCGATCTCGCGCAGATGTTTGGGAAACCACATGCCGCCCCAGAACAGCGTCGCCGCGGCAAAGCCGACGAGGACGAACCAGATGGCGCCCTGCCACCAGGTGACGGCCTCCCAGTCCCAGTTCGCCAGCACCACCTGCCGCACGGCGAGGATCAGCAGTCCGATGAAGGGTGCCATGTAGGCCCGGTTGCGGGAGAGTTCGTCTGCGCGTTCGATATCATTCGTCATGCCAGTATCCTTGTAACCTATGGGTTACTTGTAACCTTCGGGTTACAGACATGTCAACACGCAGCAGTCGCGCCATCGCACTCGGAACGCTCTCCTGCCCCCAACCATTGATGAGGAAAGGAGAATTTTCATGCCCGAACGCCAATCGCGTCACCCCGACAACGACCTGATCGACAAGATCACCGAGAACCCCACACCCGACCAGCAGGGCCGTGCCGAAGGCGACGTCAACCGCCGTGTCGGCGCGCGCGACGAGCTGAACCGCGCGACCGATCCCGACAATCGCGAGCCCGCCGTCGGCTCGGACAATCCCGAGCAGGACGCACGGAAGGGCGAGAAGACCATGCGCGCCATCAAGAACGGCAACCAGGCCTGACAATCCGTGCGAGTGGGGTGCCTTTGAACTCTGTCATACCCCACTCGTCCAAACTCAGTCACGACCCGGCGCGCTAAGGTTGTGGCGAAGCCGATGGATCACGAGGTGCGCGCCCGTATCATTCGAACGGGAGACACCTCATGAATCTATTCCTCAGCACGATCGCCACCGCATCCCTTGCCCTCGCCGCGCAGCCCTCGCTGGCGCAGCAGGCTCCCGCTGCACCCTCAGCCACGCAGATGGCGCCCGTCTCCGACGCCGAACTCGAAACCTTCGTGATCGCCGCGTCGATGATCGGCCAGATCCAGCAGAACGCCGAGATGGAAAAGGCTGCTAAGGACGAGGCGGCGATGAAGGTGCTCTCGCAGGCGCAGATGACGCCGCAGCGTTTCAACACGATCGGCGCCGCGCTCCAGACCAACGAAAAGCTTCAGGCGCGCGCCACGCAGACCGTGTCGCGCCTGAAGGCACAGCAAGCTGACGGCTGACGATTTGCCCACAGCGAGAAGCCCCGCCATATCCGGCGGGGCTTTTTCTATCGGCCCCTATTCGCGAGCCAGCCACGGCGCCTCGACGCTCCAGAAGATGACGTCGACGCCGAGGTAATCGCGCGCGAAGGCCACGAATTCCTCGCGGGTGAATCTCTCGCCCGTTTCGGGATTGGTATAGGTCAGCGTCGGCTCCTGGATCGCCATCGCGACCAGCGGGAGCGCTTCCTTGTGGCGGTTGAAGAAGGGGTAGCTGTTCTTCATCTGCGCGCGCCTGTGCGGAACGATGTCGGGCCCGCCTGCGCCTATCCCCTCTTCCACCGCGAGCGCGAAGGCCCGCTCCATGTAGCGGTGGTCGTTGTTCCACTAGCACGGCCAGAAATTGAGGTACTGGACCACGTGCGTCTCTTCGAACGCAGAGCGCGCGGCGCGCATGTTGTCGAGCGTCGCGTCGAAATAGGCATCGCAGGTGAAGCCGTCCTCGCCCCCCTCCTCGGCCAGCGGATCGAAAGAACTTTCGGGCAGGTTCACCCCGTAGAGGCGACCATCGAACCGCTCGCCCAGCGCCTGCAACAGCATCTAAAAACGCGCGCGCACCACGGGGTTCCAGTGCATCGCGGTCCACCCCTGCCCCTCCGGCTCGCCCTCGCCCGGATTGTCGTACTGGCGCGCGAGCCCGCCGCCATACTCGGGATCGTCGAGCAGATATTGCGGCACGTTGCGCGCGGTTGGCAGGAAGAACCGGTCCTGGATCTGCGCAAACAGATGCTTGCCGCGCGCATCGGTCAGCGCGAGGTCGGCCTCGATCGCACTGAAATCGTACACGCCCTTCTCGGGCTCAAGCATTCGCCAGGGATAGACGACCTGCGCACCCTCGACATCGGGGCGGTCGAGCAGGTCGGTATTGGCTTCGAGTTCGCCGGGGCCGGTATAGATGAAGTTGCGCGGGTCCTCGCCCGCCGATGCAGGCGCGGCGCACAGCATGCCGAGCCAGCACAGCAGCGACAGGGCGATCGCGCGCATCCTTCTAGACCTTCTCCGCCACCCGCCGCAGCGCGTCGGCGTAGGCCTCGGCCGGTTGCGCGCCGGGGATGATGAACTTCTCCGCCACGATCATCGCGGGCACCCCGGTGATGTTCATTTCGAAGGCGGCATGTTCCTCGGCGCGGACCTTGCGCGTGTAGTCTTCGCTCCCGAGCGCGGCCTGCGCCTGCGCGCGGTCCAGCCCTGCCTCTTCGGCGATATCGAGCAGCACCGCATCCTCGCCGATCGCACGGCGCTGGCTGAAGTGCGCGTGGAACAGCGCGAGCTTGAGCTGCGTCTGCTTCTCGGCCCCGTGCGCATCCAGCGCCCATGCAAGAAGCTTGTGCGCGGCGAGCGTGTTCCACATCATCGCATCGGGCGCCGGTTCTTCGCCTTCATAGTCGAGCGAGACGCCCGCGCGATCTGCCGCTTCGCGCATCTGGTCCTGCACGCCGCGCGCCTGCTCGGTCGTGCGGCCGTACTTGCGTGCGATATGCGCGGTACGCTCCTCGCCCTCCGGCGGCATGTCGGGATTGAGTTCGAACGCGTGCCAGCGCACTTCCGCCTCGATCTCGCCGTCCAGCGTGTCAAGCGCCTGACGCAAACCGCCCCAACCGACGAGGCACCACGGGCACATCACGTCGGACCAGATGTCTATCGTCAGCGTCTTCGTCATTGGGCCACCCACCAGCGGAAGAGTTGATGCGCGATCGTGTGCGGCGGGGGCGAGACCATCGGCGCATCGTCCCGCCCCTCGAGCAAGGCGATCACCTCGTCGCGCGTGTACCACTTTGCCTCGGCCATCTCAGTCTCGTCGAGGGTGATGTCAGTCCCTTCCGCGAAACCGATACACCCGATCATCAGCTGGCTTGGGAAAGGCCACGGCTGGCTGAGGATGTAGCGCACATCGCGCACCACGATGCCGACTTCCTCCAGCACTTCGCGCGCCACGCCTTCCTCGATCGTTTCGCCCGGCTCGACGAAGCCGGCGAGCGCGGAGAAGCGCCCCTCGGGCCAGCCGAGCCCGCGGCCGAGCAGCAGGCGCCGTTCGTCTCCGGCGCAATGCTCGACCAGCATGATGCTGACCGGGTCGGTGCGCGGGAAATGGTCCGCACCGCATTCGGTGCAGGTCCGCTGCCAGCCGCCCTTGGCGATCTTCGTCGGACCGCCGCACTGCGCACAGAAGCGGTGCCGGGCGTGCCAGTCGACGAGGCTGCGCGCGCCGCCGTACAATGCCAGCTGGTCGGGCGCGAGCGCGGTCATGAGCGACCACAATTGCGGGTTCGCCATGCGCGGGCGCGCGTCACCCTGTGTAGGCACGCAGGCGAAGCAGGCTTTCTCGCCCCCGTCGGACCGGTCGAGGCCGAGAAACACTAGTTCGGCACCCTCGGGCGCATCGGCGAGCGTTCCCCACGCCAGCCGCCCACCTTCATCCACGGAGGGGCTCAGCCCGTCGAGCAGCAGCAGCCGCGCCTTCCAGTCCATCCGCGCGGCGAGCCCGTCCGGGTCGGCGCGCAGATTGTCCGCCCGGTCGAGCGGCGATCCCGAGAACGCGATGGGGTGCGTGGCGCCGCCCGCCTCAGCCATGGGCCTTGGCGAGGTCGGCACGCACGAGGTCGGGGAAGGCGCTTTGAATTTCGTACACGTCGGTCGGCATGTATTGCGAGTACAGCTGCGCGCGCAGGCCATGCTCGAAATCGACCACGGCAACGGTGCCTGCCGCGCCGCCCCAGCCATAACTGCGCCCGACCACGCGCCCGCCCGCGCCGAAGCCCTGACCCTCGGCCCAGCTGCCGGTCGTGTCGACCGTGGCGGGCAGAAGGTTCGAGGTGCCGACATTCACTGCCTGCTCGCTCAGCACGCGGGTGCCGTCGATCATGCCCTTGCCCAGCAGCATCCGCAGGAACCGGTCGTAATCCTTCGGGGAGGAGACCAGCCCCGCCCCGCCGAAGGGGAAAGGTGGCGTGTCGAGATAGATCGAGGATGCGGCGGGATCGATCGGCAGCGAGCGATCGCCCATCACCCAGTAATTGGTGGTGAAGCGGCCGATTTCGCTCTTGGGGACGGTGAAGAAGGTGCTGGCCATCCCGGCAGGGCCGAAGATGCGTTCCTGCAGCACCGCGTCGAAGGGCTTGCCCTCGACCACTTCGATCACCCGGCCCATCAGGTCGAGCCCGACCGAATAGGACCACTTGGTGCCCGGCTGGTAGACCAGCGGCACGGTGGCGAGCGCGTCGGCGAAAGCTTCCAGACTGGCCACCGGTTTCGCACTGCCCGCGCCCGGTATCGGCATGCGGCTGACCTGTCCGGGGATGAGGCCCAGCCGGTCGTATTCGTCCTTGATCGCGCCCTGCTGGATGATCTGGTAGCCGAGCCCGGCGGTGTGGGTCAGCAGGTGGCGGATCGTGATCGGGGTGGTCGCCGGCTCCAGATTGTCCTCGCTGATCGGGCCGTCATATTCCTTCTGCACCTGCATGTCCGCAAAGGCGGGCAGGATGTCTGACAGCGGCTGGTCGAGGCCCAGCTTGCCTTCGGAAATCAGCTGCATCGCCATCATGCCGGTAATCGGCTTGGTCATCGAATAGATGCGGTAGAGCGAATCCATATTGGCCGGGCTATTGCCGCTGAGCGCCAGCGTGCCGCGAGCGATCGAGTGGGCATGGTCGTCCTGCTTCCACCCGAAGGTCGCGATCATGTTCGCGACCTTCCTTTCCTTCACATAGCGTTCGACCTCGGCAGCCACACTCGGCCATGCCTCGCTGACGTCGTGAGCGAACAGCGCGCTGCCGAACGGCAGGCTCGCCAGCATCGATCCCCCTGCGAGGCAGGCACCCCCGCGCAGCAGGCCGCGACGCGACAGGCCGCCATCCGTGAATTCCCGATAGGCCATCTGTTCTCTCCGTTGATACGTTTTGCGGCGAAACTTAAAGCCCGCCTGCCTGCCGTCAATCGCGCATTTTGGGTCTTGCCAGCGCGAGGTGCGTTAACCATATAAGACACATGCTCAACATCCTCTCCTGGCTGTTCGGACTCGTCGGCCTCGTCATCGTGATCCTGGGCCTGATCCCCTTCATTGGGATCCTGAACTGGATCGCCCTGCCCTTTCTCGTGATCGGCACGATCCTGGGCTTCCTGTCTTCCAGCACGAGCGGGCGGACCTTCTGCATCATCATCATGATCATCTCGATCGTGCGCCTGTCGCTGGGCGGCGGCCTCCTGTGATGCGATAGGCGAGCGGACTAGAGCAGGCGCGCTTCGGCCGCCTGCGCCAGCCGCGCTGCCTTGGCAAACAAGGTCGGCAGGCCCGCTTCGTCGAGCCGGTCGAGCGGCCACCATTCCCCGCTACCCGCGGGTTCGGCCGGCGCGGCTTCGCCGCGCAGCACCGAAAGATGAATCGCGAAATGGGTGAAGGCGTGGCGGACCACGCCCGCATTCTCCCACTCCCCGTCCAAGGGCGGATCGCCCGATCCGTCGGCGCGGGCGGACCAGCCATCGTCGGGCAGCGCGCGCATCCCGCCGAGCATCCCGCTCGGCGCGCGCTTGACCAGCCAGACGCAACGATCACGCTCGATCCAGTATGCCCGGCCCTGCCGCACGGGCTTCGCCTTTTTGGGCGCTTTCACCGGCAGCCGCTCCGGTCCATGCTCGCGTGCCGCGCATTCGCCCGCCAGCGGACAGATATCGCATGACGGAGCGCGCGGCGTGCAGACCCTGCTGCCGAGGTCCATCATGGCCTGTGCGAAATCGCCGCTGCGTTCGTCGGGCGTGATCGTGTCGGCGGCAGCGCGGATCGCCTTGCGCGCAGCCGGAAGCGGCTCCTCGATCATGAACAGCCGCGCGACCACCCGCTCGACATTGGCGTCGACGACCACCGCGCGCCTCTCGAAGGCGATCGCGGCAATCGCGGCGGCGGTGTAGTCGCCCACGCCCGGCAGCCCGAGCAGCTCCGCCTCGCTCTCGGGAAAGCCGCCCATGTCGGCGACCGCGCGCGCGGCCTTCACCAGATTGCGCGCACGCGAATAGTAACCCAGCCCCGCCCATGCGGCGAGCACGTCTTCCTCGGGCGCCGCTGCCAGCGCGTGAACATCGGGCCAAACTTTCGTGAAGGCCGCGAAGTAGGGCTTCACCGCCGCCACGGTCGTTTGCTGCAGCATGATTTCGGACAGCCAGACGCGGTAGGGATCCGGCGCGGCCTCCCCCGGGGCCGCCCGCCACGGCAGGTCGCGCGCATGCTCGTCGTACCAGGCGAGCAGAAGGTGCGGGATAGGGGGCGGGTTGTCGCTGGCAGTCACGCCCGCGCTATGGCATCGGTGGCCACCCGATGGAACGCCCGCCCCCCAAAACCCCCGGCAAAAAGCTCGCGCCCAAGACCGCTGCCGGTGGCAAGCGCAAGGCGAAGGGCAATGTGCGCCCGTTCGAACGGCCACGCGGCGGCGGGCCCAAGGCGGTCGGCGACCTGATGCCGCAGGTCGGGCGCACCGCATTCAGGCGTTACGGCTTCGTACAGAGTTCGGTCGTCACGCGCTGGCCGGAGATCGTCGGCCCCGAACATGCGAAGGTCTGCGCGCCCGAAGCGATCCGCTTCCCGCCGGGCGAACGCGCCGAAGGGATCCTGCAACTGGTCGTCGCGCCGGGCCATGCGCCGATCATCCAGCACGTGATCCCCGAGATCATCGAGCGGGTGAATCGCTTCTTCGGCTATCGCGCGCTCGCCAGGGTCAAGATGCGGCAAGGCCCGGTTCAGCAGCCCGCCGGCAAGGGCGAGCCGATCGCGCGGCCAGCCGGACTCAAGCCGATTCCTATGGAACTGGGCGAGAGCTTGCGCGATATCGGCGATCCCGAATTGCGTGCGGTGCTCGAAGGGCTGGCGCGCACTCTGGGCGACGAGAACGAAGGAACCGACCGATGAAATACCTATTCGCGGCGATCATGGTGCTGGTGGCGGGCCTGTCGGCCACGCCAGGCCTTGCCCAGAGCGCGGGAGCGAGCGCGGGCGCGGACGGGAACTGGCTGGCGAGGGTCGAGCGCACGCCGGTCTCGCATCTCGTCGGCGATCCCGACGCCCCCGTCACGCTGGCCGAATATATCAGTTATACCTGCCCCCACTGCCGCGATTTCGCGATGCGGGGGGAGGAAATCCTCAAGCTCGGCTATGTGCGTACGGGTGACCTGCGCTTCGAATACCGCCACGCCGCGGGTAACGTGGTCGACCTGACCGCGTCGATGCTCGCGCGGTGCGGCACACCCGACCAGTTTTCCGCCAATCACGCCGCGTTGATGATGGCCCAGCCGCAGTTCAACGCGCTGCTGCGGCTCGCGAGCAAGGCCCAGACCGATCGCTGGAATTACGGCGACCCCGCCGCACGCCGCCGCGCGGTGGCGAGCGATCTGCACTTCTACGATATTTTCGAGCGGCGCGGATATCGTCGCCCCGAACTCGACCGCTGTCTCGCCGACCAGGCGCTCGCCGATCGGCTGGAGGCTGCGGGCCAGCGCGACCGCGACGAAGTGGGCGTAACCGGCACGCCGAGCTTCGCGATCAATGGCCGCTTGCTTGATGGCGTGCACAACTGGGACGCGCTCAGCGTCGCGCTCGCCGATCCGGATGCTTCCGGCGACGGGTCGCCAGCCGGGGGCGCGGCCGACTAGCGCCGGTGGAGAACCCACGCCGCCCCCTTCCGAATCGCCGGGCCTCGCGCCTATCCTTTCCCATCGGCTCGAAAAGGACCGAATGATGAGTGTTTCGAAGATTGCCAGACCTTTCGCCCTGACCGCCCTCGCCATGCCACTCGCTCTGGCCCTTGCCGCCTGCGGATCGAGCGACGAGAGCGAAGGTACGGTCGCTGGCGAGCCGGTGGCCGAAGTTCCCGCGCCCGAGGGCCAGGCCTGGTCGGAAACCGCCGAGATCACCGATCGCAACGGCTATCTGGTCGGCAATCCCGAGGCGCCGATCAAGCTGGTCGAATATGGCTCGCTGACCTGCCCGGGATGCGCGCAGTTCTCCCGCGATGCGAGCGAGACGCTGCTGGGCGAATATGTCGACAGCGGGCGCGTCAGCTTCGAATTCCGCAGCTTCGCGATCCACGGCCCGATCGACCTCGCGCTGACCCGGTTGATCGACTGCGGGCAGCCTTCGCAGGCAGTGCCGCTGGCCGATCAGGTCTGGGCCAACCTGCCGACCATCCTCGACACGGTTCAGCAGCGCGGGCCGCAGCTCGAACAGACGCTCTCGCTGCCCGAGGACCAGCGCTTCGTCGCTTTCGCTGAGACTGCCGGTCTGCTCGATTTCTTTGCCGCCCGCGGGATCAGCCGCGACCAGGCGCGAACCTGCCTCGCCGATGCCGAACGCCTGAGCGAGATTGCCGAAGCCTCGCAATCCTACGGTACGGAAGACGAGATCACGGGCACGCCGACCTTCGTCCTGAACGGCAACCAGCTGGATCTTTCGCCAGGCGCCGTCTGGCCGCAGGTCGAAGCGGCGCTGCAGCGCGCGGGCGCCCGCGACGAGTAATGGCGGGCTAAGGCATCTCGATGGAGATACGGCGACTCCGCCTCTCTGGCTTCAAGAGCTTCGTCGAGCCTGCCGAACTGCGCATCGAACCGGGGCTGACGGGCGTCGTCGGCCCCAATGGTTGCGGCAAGTCCAACCTGCTCGAGGCGATCCGCTGGGTGATGGGGGAAACCTCCGCCAAGTCGATGCGCTCGGGCGGGATGGAAGACGTGATCTTCGCCGGGACGGAAGCGCGCCCACCACGCCAGTTCGCCGAAGTGGTGCTGACGGGTTCCGACGACTCGGGCGACGAGCTTGAAGTCGTCCGCCGGATCGAACGCGGCGCGGGCAGCGCCTACCGCGTCAACGGCAACGACGTGCGCGCGAAGGACGTCGCGCTCGCCTTTGCCGACGCGGCGACCGGCGCGCATAGCCCCGCGCTCGTCAGCCAGGGCAAGATCGCGCACATGATCGCGGCCAAGCCCGCCGAACGCCGGCAGATGCTGGAGGAAGCGGCGGGGATCGCGGGGCTGCACGTCCGCCGCAAGGATGCCGAGAGCAAGCTGCGCTCGACCGAGAAGAACCTCGAGCGGCTGGAGGACCTGCTCGCCGGGCTGGACACCCAGATCGCCAGCCTGCGGCGGCAGGCCAAGCAGGCCGAGCGCTACGCCAGGCTGACCGACGAGATCGGCGTTGCCGAGGCGCGGCTGGTCTTCGCCCGGTGGCGCGATGCGGCGGCGAGTGCGGAAGCGGCGCGCAAGGCCGCGAGTGAGGCGACGCAGGCGGTCGCGCAGGCCAAGGAACGCTCGGACGAGACCGAAAAGGCCCAGCGCGCAGCGGCGGAAAAGCTCGCCGATGCGCGCGATGCGCTGGTCGCGGCGCGGACCGATGCGGGCGCTCAGGAGCAGCGGCTGGCGGGACTCGAAAAGGAACGCGACGCCGCGCTCGCCCGGCTCGCCGATCTCGACCGGCAGGCCGAACGGCTTGAGCAGGACCGCGAGGATTACGGGCGCACCGGGCGCGATGCGGCCGATGCGCTCAAGCGGCTCGAAAGCGAGCTGGCCGCGAGCGAGAAGGCACGCGACGAAGCCGAGGCCGCGCTGCCGCAGATCATCGCCGATGCCGAGCGTGCCGAGCAGGCCGAACGCGCCGCCGAGCTCGACCTCGCGCGCGCCAATGCGGAGCACGCCGCGCTCGATGCCGAATGGCGGGTGGCGCGCGCCGCGCTCGAACAGACGGAGCGGCGCGTTGCAGGTCTCGCCAGGGAGGCGGAACGGCTGGAGGAAAGCGCGCGCCAGCAGGCGGGTGCCGACGACCCTGCCGAACTCCTCGAAACGGCGCAGCGGAACGTGAAGGAAGCGGCCGCGCGGCGCCAGGCGCTTGCCGCAAGGATTGCGACCGCCCGCGAGGCTCGGGATTCAGCGCGGGTCGAGATGGAGGCCGCGCAGGCCGCACTCGCCGAGGCGCGCGCCGAACTCGCCGGCGTCGAGCGCGAGCATGCGGCGCTGGAGCGCGATCGGCACGGCCGCGACAAGGCGCGCGCGGCGAAGGCGGGGCTGCCCGTCCCGCTCGACAGGGTCCGCGCCGAGCCGGGCTACGAAGCCGCGCTGGCGGCGGTGCTGGGCCGCGACGGACGCAGTCCGCTCGGCCTGCTGCCCGATGCGCAGGATGGCCGCTTCTGGACCGGCGCGCCGCAGCCCGAACCGGTCGCCGACAACCTGCTCGATCACGTAAAGGATTGCCCCGAGGAACTCCATGCGCGGCTCGCCCGCGTGGTGGTAGCGGAAAGCGATGACGCCCGGACGCTCGAACCGGGTACTTGGCTGGTCACGCTCGGCGGCGCATTGCGCCGGTGGGACGGGCTGGTGGTGCGCGGCGAAGGCGGGGCCGAGGCCGCACGGCTCGAAGCCGCCAACCGTCTCGCCGCGCTGGCCGAAAGGCTTCCCCCCTTGCAGCGCGCGGTGGAGGAGGCCGAGGGCCGCTCGGCCGCGGCCCGCACCGCACTCGACGCGGCGCAGGCCGATTTCTCGCGCGCCGAGGGCGAAGCGGATTCCGCCGCGCAAGCCGAGCGCGAGGCGCTGCGCGCGCTCGACCGCGCCGAAGCCGCGCTCGCCAGCCATGCCGACAAGGCGCGTGCGATCGAGCAGGCGCGCGAGGAGCTGGCGGACCAGCGTGCAACGGCCGAGCGCGAGCTGGAGGCGGCACAGGCGAAGCTCGCCGACCTGACCGATCCCGAAGCGCTTGCCAGCCGCCGCGATGCCGCGCGCTCCGCGCACGAGACCGCGCGCACAAACCTGAGCGCCGCGACCGCCGCGCGCGCTGCGCAGGAGCAGGCACTGGCCGTCGCGAAAGAGCGTGTCTCCGCCCACCGTGCCGACCGCACCCATTGGGATCGCCGCGCCGACGAGGCCGCCCGGCGGCTCGCAGACATGGACTCACGCGTCGCCGAGATCGCCACGGCGCGCGAGACGATCGGCGACCAGCCCGACGCGCTGCTCGCGCAGATCGAAGCGGCCCGCACCGCGCATGAGGAAACCGCCGCCCGGCTCGCAGCGCTGCAGGCCACACTCGACGAGGCGCAGGCCGCCGCCGACGCCGCCGATGCGGCCCAGCGGAGCGCGAACGAGACGCTGGCCGAGGCGCGCGAACGACGCGCCCAGGCCGAGACCCGGGCCGAGAACGAGGATGCACGCCGGTCGGAAATGGCGCGCGTTTCGGGCGATCGTTTCCACAAGCCGCCGCCGCTGCTGCCGGCCACGTTCGAATTCGACGAAAACGATGTCGCGGATCGCGAGGCCGAGGCCGAAGCGCTCGAGAAACTGACGAGCGCGCGCGAGCGGATCGGCCCGGTCAATCTGGTCGCCGCGGACGAGCTTGCCAAGATCGAGGAAGAGCATGGCTCGACCGCCGCCGAGCGCGAGGAGCTGACCGAGGCGGTGCATCGCCTGCGCGGTTCGATCGGGCAATTGAACCGCGAGGGGCGCGAGCGGCTGAAGGCGGCGTTCGAGCAGGTCGACGCGCATTTCCAGAAGCTCTTCGCCCGCCTGTTCGAAGGCGGGCAGGCCCACCTCGCGTTGATCGACAGCGACGACGTGCTCGAGGCAGGTCTGGAGATCTACGCGCAGCCACCGGGCAAGCGGCTGCAATCGCTCACGCTGCTGTCGGGCGGCGAACAGGCGCTCACCGCGATCGCACTCACCTTCGCGCTCTTCCTGACCAACCCAGCGCCGATCTGCGTGCTCGACGAAGTCGATGCGCCCTTGGACGATGCGAACATCGACCGCTTCTGCGACCTGCTCGAGGCGATGACGCAGGAGACCAGCACGCGTTATCTGATCGTGACCCACAACGCCGTGACGATGAGCAGGATGCACCGCCTGTTCGGCGTGACGATGATCGAGAAGGGCGTCAGCCGCCTCGTCAGCGTGGACCTGCAGGCCGCCGAACTGCTGGCGGCGGAGTAGCGTGGAAGAAGCCGACGACATCTACGATCCTGCATTCGTGCGGGATGTGTTCGACCGTTGCTCCGACAAATATATCGCCTTTTCCTACTGGTGCTCGATGGGCTTTACCGAACGTTGGCGGCGGCAATGCGTCGCGATGCTCGACCTGCCCCCGGATCCGTGCAGCGGCTACGACCTGATGGCGGGCACCGGGGAAGCCTGGCCGCATCTGTTCGACGCGTACCCACAGATCGATTCGATCCATGCGGTCGACATCTCGGAAGGGGTGCACCGACGGGCCATCGCCCGGGTCGGGACCATGCGCGCGGACCGGATCCGGTTTTGTCGCGACGATGTGCTGGCGAGCGACTTGCCGGACGAGGGCGCCGACTTCGTGATCGCCACCTTCGGCCTGAAGACGTTCAATGCCGCCCAGCACGACAAGCTCGCCGCACTGGTAGCAAGGCTTCTCCGCCCCGGTGGCCGATTCGCATTTATCGAGGCATCCGATCCCCGTGGCTGGCCCCTGCGGCCGCTCTACAATCTCCACTTGCGCAGGGTGCTGCCGGTGATCGAACGGACCTTGCTGCAGGGGGCACACGATTTCGCGATGATCGGGGAGTACACCCGCAGGTTCGGGAATTGCGCGGGGTTCGCCACCGCACTGCGCCAGGCGGGGCTGAATGCCGAAGAGCGTAGCTTTTTCTACGGATGCGCGACAGGCGTGCACGGGCACAAGCCCGGCTGATCAATCCCCGATCGCCTCTGCCAGCGCCGCCCGGATGTCCTTGAGTTCGGCGAGCAGGGCCTGCTGCGTTTCGTCCGGCTGGTGGTCGGATGAACGACGCAACGGCGCGAAGGATGCGGGTTCGGCAATCTCGTCGGGATCGGGCAGGTCGCGCGCGGTCAGGTAGCGACGCACCCCTTCGCGCGGTGCTTCGGGCCGGTCATCGTCCGTAGCGCTCATGCCTGCCCGCCCCTTCTCGATCGCGGCACGTGCGCCCTTCAGCGTGTAGCCTTCTTCGTTGACAAGCCGGTTGATCGTCTGGACCAGCGCAACGTCGTCCGCGCGGTAATACCGTCGCCCCCCGCTCCGCTTCAAGGGATTGAGCATCGGGAACTGCTCTTCCCAATAGCGCAGGACGTGGGGTTTGAGACCGAGAGCCCGTCCGAGTTCGCCGATGGTCCGGAGCGCCTCGGCATCCTTACCATCGTCGAAGTCACGGCGGATCATCTCAGCTTCCGTTCGCAATCCGGTCGCGAAGACTCTGGCTGGCGCGGAAGGTCATGACCCTGCGCGGCGTGATCGGCACTTCGACGCCGGTCTTGGGGTTGCGGCCGATCCGCTCCTTCTTGTCGCGCAGGATGAAGCTGCCGAAGCCGGAGATCTTGACGTTCTCCCCCTCCTTCAGCGCATCGCACATGTGCGCGAGCACGGATTCGACAAGCGCAAGCGATTCAACCCGGCTGAAGCCGAGCTTGCGGTTGATGGTTTCGGCCAGATCGGCCCTGGTCAGCGTACCCGCCGAGCGCGACATTGTCTGGGGACCCCCTCTTTCACCATTGCATCGCCAGCCACCTCTTGGTGGTCGCCTAAGGCCTAGCGATAATTGCGCAATATCGCAATTGGGCAGCCCGATTTTTGCCCGGCGCGCGATTCGCGACTACATCCGGACGAGCGAGGCACCCCAGGTGAAGCCGCCGCCCATCGCTTCGAACAGCACGAGGTCGCCCAGCTTGATGCGCCCGTCGGCCCGCGCGACGGCGAAGGCCAGCGGAACCGACGCGGCCGATGTGTTGGCGTGCTGGTCGACCGTGACGATCACCTTTTCGGATGGCAGGCCCAGCTTCTTGGCAGTTCCTTCGAGGATGCGGATGTTGGCCTGGTGCGGCACGACCCAGTCGATATCCGCGACCGAATGCCCCGCCTTGGCGACCACATCGGTCAGCACCTGCGCCAGATTGACCACTGCATGGCGGAAGACCTCGCGCCCCTTCATCCGAAGGTGGCCGACGGTCTGCGTGGTCGATGGACCGCCGTCGACATAGAGCAGATCGTGATGGCGGCCATCGGCATGCAGTTGCGAGGTCAGGATACCCGGCCCTTCGCCATCCGCCACCTCGCCGACATCCTCGGCTTCGAGCACGATGGCGCCCGCACCGTCGCCGAACAGGACGGCGGTGGTGCGATCCTCCCAGTCGAGAATCCGGCTGAAGGTCTCCGCACCGATCACCAGCGCGCGGCTCCCCTGCCCTGCGCGCAGCATCGCGTCCGCCACGCTCATCGCATAGAGGAAGCCCGAGCACACCGCTGCAACGTCGAACGCGGCGCAAGGCCCGCAGCCCAGTGCGGCCTGAACCTTGGTAGCGGTGGCGGGAAAGGTGTTGTCGGGCGTCGCCGTGGCGAGCACGATCAGGTCGATATCGCCCGGTTCGACGCCCGCATCGGCGAGCGCGGCGCGCGCAGCGTCGGTCGCGAGCGTTGCAGTGGTCTCGCCCTCGCCCGCGATATGACGCTGGCGGATGCCGGTCCGCTCGACGATCCATTCGTCGCTGGTGTCCAGCTGCTGGGCCAGTTCCCCATTGGGGACGACGCGCGGAGGCAAGGCCTTGCCCGCGCCACGGATAAGCGAGCGAATCACTTGGCTTCGCTCTCGACCTTGCTCGCTGCACCGGCCGCACTCGCGCGGTGGCCGTTCGCCATCAGGCTGTCGCCCAACTCGCCCAGATCTTCGCCGATCCGCGCGGTGAGGTCTTCCTCCAGCAGGCGGGCGGCAACCGTGACGGCATTGGCCACGCCCTTGGCATTGGCGCTGCCGTGGCTTTTCACGACCACGCCGTTGAGGCCGAGGAAGACCGCGCCATTGTGGTTGTTGGGGTCGAGATGATGGCGCAGCAGCTCGGTTGCCGGGCGCGACACGAGAAATCCGATCTTGGAACGCAGGGAGGATCGGAACGCGGTCTTGAGCAGGTCGGTCACGAAGCGCGCCGATCCTTCGATCGCCTTGAGCGCGATATTGCCGGAGAAACCATCGGTCACCACCACGTCGACATCGCCGCGGTTGATCTTGTCGGCTTCCACGAAGCCGTCGAAGTCGATCGCGAGCGTCTTGGCCGCGCGCAGGTGCTGCGCGGCTTCCTGCACCGCGTCGGTGCCCTTAATGTCTTCGGTGCCGATATTGAGCAGCCGCACGCGCGGGCGCGGCCGGCCGGTTACGATTCGCGAATAGGCAGCGCCCATGATCGCGAACTGGACGAGGTTGCGCGCGTCGCACTCGGTGTTCGCACCGAGGTCGAGCATGATGACGTCCTGTTCTTCGAGCGTGGGCAGCAATGCGGCGAGTGCGGGGCGATCGATCCCGGGAAGCGTGCGCAGCGCGACCTTGCTGATCGCCATGAGAGCGCCGGTATTGCCTGCGCTGACCGCAGCGCCGGCTTCGCCGCGCTTCACCGCGGCGACCGCTTCGCCCATCGAGGTGCCCTTGGCACGGCGCAGGGCCTGAGAAGGCTTCTCGTCGCCCGAGATGAGACCGTCGCAATGGCGGATCTCGGCGGCGCCGGCGAGGCCCGGGTGGGCTTCGAGTGCGCGTTCGATGCGCGCCGAATCGCCCATCAGGAGAAAGCTGAACTTGTCGTGCTGGCGCCGCGCGAGAGCCGCGCCTTCGACCATCACGCGCACGCCTTCATCGCCGCCCATCGCGTCGACAGCGATACGCGGCAGGCTCATGTCACTCTCCGAGAAATTTCAAGCGGCGCGATCAGAGACCGACGGCGACGACTTCGCGGCCGTTGTAGTAACCGCAATGCGAGCACAGATTGTGCGGACGCTTCAATTCGCCGCAATTGTTGCATTCGTGGAAGGCTTCGACCTTCAGCGAATCATGCGAGCGCCGATTGCCCCGGCGATGCGGCGATACTTTTCTCTTTGGGACAGCCATGGCGGCACCTGTTCTAAGCGTTTAAAATCGTAACTTGTGAGCCGCCTTAGGCGAGGGCAAAGGCCTGCACAACGGCTATGTCGTGCGGCGCTCATGCTCCGTCAATGGCGGAAGAGGCGCGCTCTATACCGATTTTGCGATGCGATGCAACCATTGTTGGCGCTTGGCGCGCTCAAACCATGCGATAGAAGGCGTGAGGCACGGCTATTCGCGAGGGGGAATGGAAATGGAATTCGTTTTGCCGGTGTCGCTCACCAGCGCGGGCATGTTCGGGCTGCTCGCGCTGTGGCTGGCGGTGCGCGCGGGACGCGCGCGGCTGAAAGCGCGGGTGGGTCACGGCGATGGTGGCGATGCGCTTCTGGCCCGGCGAATGCGCGCTCAGATCAACTTCGTCGAGACCGCGCCCTTCGTGCTGGCGCTGATCATCGTGATCGACCTTGCGGGACGCGGCAGCGGGTGGCTGGCCCCGGTCGCGGTAGTGTTCGTGATCGGGCGCGTGCTGCACGGTTTCGGGATGGATGCCGAGAAAGGCGGCTGGCCGCGGCAGGCGGGCATTGCGATCACCATGCTGACCCTGCTGGGGTTGAGCGTAGTAGCGGTGCTGGTGGGGCTGCGAGTGCTCTGAACGCGATGCGGTAAGTGTCAGCGCGTTGGCTAACCCTCCAGCGCCGCATCGCCCACGAAGGGATTGCTCCGCCGCTCTTGCCCGAAGGTGCTCGTCGGCCCGTGCCCGGGAATGAAGGTGACGTCGTCGCCCAGCGGCCACAGCTTCTGCGTGATCGCATCGATCAGGCTCTGGTGATCGCTCATCGGGAAATCGGTGCGACCGATGCTGCCCTGGAACAGCACGTCGCCCACGATCGCGAACTTGCGGTCGCGGTTGAAGAAGATCACGTGACCCGGCGTGTGGCCCGGGCAGTGGATCACTTCGAGGGTGAGATTGCCGACGGTGACGGTGTCGCCATCCTCCAGCCAGCGGTCGGGCTCGAAACTCGCGGCTTCCATCTGGAAGCGTGCGCCGTCTTCGTCGAGCCGGCTGATCCAGAACCGGTCCGCCTCGTGCGGGCCTTCGATCGGCAGGCCCAGCTCCTTCGCCAGCATCCCCGCCTGCCCGCAATGGTCGAGATGGCCGTGGGTGATGAGGATCTTCTCCAGCTCCACGCCCGCCTTGGCGACGCCGGCCTTCAACCTGTCGAGATCGCCGCCCGGATCGACCAGCGCCGCCTTGTTCGTCTCGGTGCACCAGATCAGCGAGCAGTTCTGCTGCAGCGGGGTCACCGGAAGGATCGCGGCTTTCATCGGCGAAGGTGGGGAGGCAGTGTTGGTCACGGTCATGGAGTGGAGATGGAACACCGATGGACCGGTGGCAAGGGCAGCGATAGCCTCGGGCAAAGCGTAAGGGAGGAGACGGCCCGCCATGAAATCGCATTTCATCCAGTTCGCAGAACCGGGTTCGCTCGCGCTCGCCGCCTGCCAGTCGGCCGCGCTGCGCCGCCCGTCGCCTCGAGGACCAGCGAGGCGCAGCGCGCTGCCCTTGCCGAAACCGACGAGGACGTAGCGCGAGTCACCGAATACATGGTTTCGCTGCAAGACCCTGACCACCGCCTGCCGCCCTCCTGATTAAGGCGCACCGACGCTGCAATCGGCCACAAGCAGTCGCTCGCCCGTACTTATCGCGAGGGCCACTTCCACTCTGGCCTGCCGCGCGCGGGAATGACGGTTTCACCCATTTCCTTGCGAAGCTCGATCGAATGGCTTTCCGGATGCTTTTCAAGCTCGGCGACCAGCCTCGCCGAATGCGAGACGACGATGATCTGGCAGCGCTGCGATGCCTTTACGAGGAGGCTCGCCAGAGGATCGAGGAGGTCTGGATGAAGGCTGGCCTCTGGCTCGTTCAGGATCATCAGTTCGGGCGGACGAGGCGAGAGCAGAGCGGCGGCGAGGAGTACGTAGCGAAGCGTGCCGTCCGACAGCTCCGACGCCACCAATGGGCGCAGCAGACCATGCTGCTGCATCTGTATCTCGAACCTGTCGCTGACCGACAGGACCGCCCCATCGAACGCGTCCGCGATCGTCTGTTCGAGTGTCTCCGCATCGCCGATTTCGAAGATCGTCTGGATGGCCGCCCCGATATCCGACCCGTCGCTGGCGAGCACCGGGGTGAAGGTGCCCACTTGCGCGCGCCTTGCCGGGGCGTCGACGTCGGTGCGCAGGTTGTCGTAGAAACGCCACGCACGCATCCGGTCGCGCAGCAGCAACAGTTCGAGACCATCGGCGGAATTCGCGCAATGCGTCATCATGCTGTCGAAAGCCGTGAGATCGCCGAAGCTGTCGCACCAGGCCCCCGTTTCGGCGCTGCGCACCTGGACACCGTGACCGCGCCTGGCCGCAACGACGTTTGCTCGGCCATAGGTTTCGCCGACCCAGACGGCTTCCACCTTGATCTCGGGATCATGACCGAAGCGGGTGCGGGAAGGGGTCGGCAGGCCAAGATCGATGGCGTAGCCAAAGTCATCCGAAGAAAAGCCGAGCTTGAGGCTGACGGGGCCGCTTCGCACCGTCCCCTGAACCGGCTGCTCTCCCTCGCGCATCGCCCGGCTGAACTTTTCGGGGCCGGCCCACAGCGTCGATGTCAAACCGCCTTCTGCAGCAAGAGCTGCGATCGCACGCCCTTCGGCGACGTCGGCCAGCAGCTTGAGCGCCCGATACAGGCTCGTCTTCCCGCTACCGTTAGCGCCGGTCACGATGTTGATTGGACCCAGCGCTATCGTGACATCCCGCAGGGAACGATACCCGGAGACGGCAAGAGAATTGATCATGCCGGCCAGCATAAACGGCCGCTCGCCGTTTGCGATAGCCTCGCGTTGAAGGATGGCATCCGGCTGCCCGGAACGAACGCCCCTATAGTCGCCCGCTCTTCCACACGACCCGGCCCAGCACCTCGACCTCGTCAAGCGACACCTCCACCGGCGGATAGGCGAGGTTCTGGCTGAGCAGCGCGATCCGGCCCGCCCCCGCGCTCGCCAGCCGTTTGACCATCAGCGTGTCGCCCAGCCGCACGACGTGGACGCCGTCGCGCTCGAACCGCGACCCGCGATCGACGAGGATCTCGTCTCCGTGGCGCAGCAGCGGTTCCATCGAATCGCCTTCCACGGTGAGGGCGGAAAGCATCTTGGGGTCGAAGCCGTTCTCGCGCAGCCAGCGGCCCGAGAAGCCGAAATTGTCGAATGGCGCCTCGCCCCCCGCGAACTGCCCCGGCCCGGCCGCGGCAGCGAGCGAGAGGCGGGGGATGGCGTGGAAATCCTCGTCGTTGGCAGCGGCGCCGCGTAGCGTGTAGGATTTTTCCCCTGAGCCCTCGAATGCGCCGCCCAGTTCGCTTTCATCGACTCCGAAGAATTCGGCCAGAGTACGCCGATCCTGCTCCTCCAGCTTGCGCGGGCTCCCCTTGCGGATGAACTGCTGGAGATAGCTGGAATTGCGCCCGATAAGCGCGGAAAGCCCGGCAAGACTGGCCCCCCGCCCCTTGGCCAGCTGGAGCAGCCGCTCGCGTGCGGGGTCGCTTGCGTCGGCAGATACGGATGTAGGACGTTCGTTCATACGCAATTCCCTATACAAAAGATTTTTCCTAGACAAGTAGGATTTCGCAGGCGAGCAATCCTTCACCGCGGCGACGAATCGATCTTGAGTGAGGGAAAAATATGCTGATTCGAAGGATAGAGAAATTCCTGCGTGAGTTCGACATGCCCGCAACGAAGTTCGGGCGGCTGGCGACCCACGATCCGCGCTTCGTGCTCGACCTGCGCAATGGCCGCATGCCGCGTTCGGGGACCGAGCGCCGCGTCGACGGCTTCATGGAAGAATGGCGTGCGAATGTGGGGGAGCCGCAGCATGCACAGTGAAGCTCTGCCCGCGCCCGCCCCTTCCGCCGCTCGCCGCGGCCATGCCGGAAGGCTCGAAGCCGCGCTCATCGCGCTCGCGGGCGGGCACGGGCACGTGTTCGACCACCGCGAGCGCGGCTGGGCGAGCATCACCTTCGCCGGCGCGCGCCACACGCTGCGGATCACCTTCGACACGCCGCAAGCGATCGAGGGGGGCGAGGCGCTGATCGCAGAGCTTCCCGATCACGAATTCGCGCTGCCCGGGCGGCTGGTGGCCGATGCCACGGTGAGCGCGGTGGATCACGTACAGGCAGCGGCCGACGGTTCGGGCCCGCGCCTCACCGTCACCTGCGAATTGCTGCTGCTCGACGATGCGTGAGGCCCGCGTGCGCGTGCGGCGGGAAATCTCTTTCCCCTGGACACTGTGTCAGGTGTGTCAGCGGACGTATTCGCTTCCACCTTCCTCGGTCCGGCGATAATCTCGCCCATCGCATTGGCGGGGGAGATATCGTCATGAATGGAAAGCTTTTTCCGGTCCGACTCGCGGCGCCGGCATGTCTGGCCCTCGGGAGTGGCGGTTCGCTGGCGGCGCAGGATCTCGAAGCGCAGGAGATCGTCGTCTCCGGCTCGCGCATCGAGCAGGACGACTATTCGGACGCAATGCCCGCCGTCGGCCTGCGGCGACCGGCCGATTTCCTCGTCCAGTCGGTCGTCATACGTGGCGATACGCGCGATCAGGCCGAGCGCCGCCGGGAGATCCGCTCGATGCTCTCCGATGCGGTGCGCCGCGCCAGTGCAGCCGGAGTCGAACTGGCGTATGGCGACTACATCCTGACCACGTTGACGCCGGCCAATCTCGAGCAAATCGCGCTCCAGAACGACAATCGCCCCGATAGCGAGCGGGTGGTGTTCCTGGTCAAGGCGCGGCTCGCCGGGACTCAGTCGGGCGAGCAGGCCGAGGCGCAGATCGCGCGCTTCATCGAGTCGGTGCCCGAGGTGGGGCGTGCGCAGATGGACGAATGGGGCGATTCGACGCTCTCGATCGTCGGGCCGGACAGCTATCGCCCGCAGATCGCCGAACGGATCGCGCAGGACTCCGCAGAAATGGCGCGACGCATGGGCGATGGCTACGCGGTCGAGGTCGAAGGCCTCAACATGCCGGTGCAGTGGGCGCGATCGGGGCCGGGCGAGGTGCTGCTTTACATCCCCTACCGGCTGATGATCGTCCCCCGGCCCTGATCCCGGCCTGCCCGGTCACCGCCGGATCACGAGGTTTCTGATCTCGGTCATGTCCTCCATCGCGAAGCGCACGCCCTCGCGCCCGAGGCCGGAGTTCTTGACCCCGCCATAGGGCATGTTGTCGACGCGGTAGCTTGGGATCTCGTTGATGCATATGCCGCCGTAATCCAGCCGGTCCCACGCATCGAACATCTTGAAAAGGTCGCGCGTGAAGATGCCCGCCTGCAGCCCGAATTCGGAGCGGTTGGTTTCCTCGATCGCCTCGTCGAAGTTGGAGAACTTCATGAGGACCGCCAGCGGCCCGAACACTTCCTCGTTCACCACCTTGGCATCGCGGTCGACATTTTCGAGCAGGGTTGCAGGGATCATTCGCCCGTCGCGCGTTCCGCCGCACAGCAGTTTCGCACCATGGTCGAGCGCTTCCTTCGTCCAGGCCTCGACCCGCTCGGCCTCGCCGTCGTCGATCATCGGGCCGATGAAGGTGTCCTTGTCCTTGGGGTCGCCCGCGACGAGGCTCTGGGCTTCCTCGACCAGCATGTCGCGAAATTCGTCGTAGACGTCTTCGTGAATGAGGATGCGCTGGACCGAGATGCATGACTGGCCGGATTGGTAGAAGGCGCCCTTGATGACGCGCGGCAGCGCATCCTCGAGGTCCGCATCGCGATCGATGATGACCGCGGCATTGCCGCCCAGCTCCATCACGACCTTCTTCTTGCCTGCCCTGGCTTTGAGCGCCCAGCCAACTTCGTCCGATCCGGTGAAGCTGAGCAGCTTGAGCCGCTCGTCGGTGGTGAACAGGTCCGCGCCGTCGCGACTGGCGGGCAGAATCGAGAAGGCGCCCTTCGGCAGGTCAGTCTCGGCCAGCACCTCGCCGATGATGATCGCGCCCAACGGCGTCTTGCTCGCGGGCTTGAGGATGAAGGGGCAGCCGACCGCGAGTGCGGGTGCGATCTTGTGCGCGGCGAGGTTGAGGGGGAAGTTGAAAGGAGAGATGAAGCTGCACGGACCGATGGGCACGCGCTTCCAGATCGACTGGTAGCCCTTGGCGCGTTCGGAGATGTCGAGCGGCAACACCTCGCCGCCCAGCCGCACGCTTTCCTCGGCTGCGATGCGGAAGGTGTCGATCAGGCGCGTGACCTCGCCCTCGCTGTCGCCGATCGGTTTGCCCGCCTCGACGCACAGCGCGTAGGCAAGCTCGTCGAAGCGTTCCTCGAATCGCTTCACGCAGTGTATCAGCACGTCCTGCCGCTGGTAGCTGGCGAGCCGCGCCATCGGCTCCGTCGCCTCGACCGTGCCGACGATCGCGTCGTCGATGATCTCTGGCGTGGCGAGCGCGGTGCGGAAGGCGACCTCGCCGGTGTACTTGTCCGTCACCTCGAGATCGGTGTTGGGCTGCGCGGCCTCGTTGCGAAGGTAGAGGGGGTAAGTGTCCTTGAGCTCTGGCACGGGGGCAATCTCCTTCACCAAGGCAACCTCAAAGCTGCGCGCTGCGTTCCTTGATCTCGTGGTTGAGCAGCGAATCGTTTTGCGAATAGTCGACCGGGCAGTCGATCAGGTGCACCCCGCCCGCATCGCGGCACTGCGCCAGCAGCTGTTCGAGATGGTCGGCGCTTTCCACGCGGTGGCCATGCGCGCCGAAGCTGCGCGCATAGTTCACGAAATCGGGGTTATCGAAGGTGAGGCCATAGTCGGCCAGCCCCATGTTCTTCTGCTTCCAGCGGATCATGCCATAGGCATCGTCGCGCAGGATCAGCACGGTCAGGTCGACGCCCAGCCGCACCGCCGTTTCCAGCTCCTGCCCGCTCATCATGAAGCCGCCATCGCCGCACACCGCCATCACCTTGCGCTCCGGATGGACCAGCGCGGTGGCGATCGCGCTCGGCAGCCCTGCGCCCATACTGGCGAGCGCATTGTCGAGCAGGATGGTGTTGGGCAGGTGCGCCATGTAGTTGCGCGCAAACCACAGCTTGTAGACCCCGTTGTCGAGGCAGACCACCCCGTCCTTCGGCATCGCCCGGCGGATCGCGCCGACGAGGAAGGGCGTGAAGATCGGGAAACGCCGGTCCGCCATCAACGCGTCTGAATGCTCGAGCTCCGCCTCGCGGTAGCGCAGCATGCAGCCCGCATCCCAATCGTCCTGGCGGGTGATCGCTTCCTTCATCTGCCAGATCGCGTTGGCGATATCGCCGATCACCTCGATCTGCGGGAAGTAGACCGGGTCCACCTCCGCCGTGTTGTACGACACGTGGATCACGGTGCGCTTGTCGTCGCGGTGCATGAAGAAGGGCGGCTTCTCGATCACGTCGTGCCCGATCGAGAGGATGCAGTCCGCTTCCTCGATCGCCCGGTGGACGAAATCGCCCGAAGACAGCGCAGCGCAGCCGAGGAACAGCGGCCGTTCCTCGTCCAGCACGCCCTTGCCCATCTGGGTGGTGACGAATGGAATGCCCGTCTTGTCGACGAATTCGCCGAGCATCTTGCTCGCCATGTTGCGGTTCGCGCCCGCGCCGATCACCAGCAGCGGCTTCTTCGCGGCTTCCACCGCCTCGACCGCGATCCGCACCGCCTTGGGCTCGGCCGAGGGACGGCGCGCGACCGACGGGGCGAGCGGCGCGCCATGCGTTTCCTCCGCCGCAATATCCTCGGGCAGTTCGAGGTGGGTCGCGCCGGGCCGCTCTTCCTGCGCCAGCCGCACCGCCTCGCGCACGCGAGCGGGCAGCGTCTCGCCGCTCGCCAGCTGGTGCGCGAACTTGGTGACGGGGTGCATCATCGCGACCACGTCGAGGATTTGGAAACGGCCCTGCTTGGAATGCTTGATCGGCTTCTGCCCGGTCACGGTCAGCATCGGCATTCCGCCGAGCTGGGCATAGGCGACCGCAGTCAGCGCATTGGTCGCGCCCGGGCCGAGCGTGGTGAGGCACACCGCCGCCTTGCCGGTCAGCCGGCCATAGGTCGCGGCCATGAAGCCCGCGCCCTGTTCGTGCCGGGTGAGCACCAGACGAATGTCGGAGCGCGAGAGCGAATCGAGCAGGTCGAGATTTTCCTCGCCAGGGACGCCGAAGACATATTCGATGCCTTCCGCCTCGAGGCACTCGACCATCAGGTCGCTGGTCTTTGTCGCGGGTGCGTCGTTCATCGGTCCCCTCCCATCGTTGGATGCACGATCTATACGGGCGGGCGCGCCGATTTGTTTCTCCGCCTCAATATCCCAGTGCGGGGTCGAAGCGCGGCTCGACCGGTTCGCCTGCGTGCCAGCTGGCAAGGTTTGCGATGAAGCGGTCGGCAGAGCGCTGGAACATCTTCGTCTGCGCGCGGCCCGACAAATGCATCGTGATCTGAGCGTTCTCGAGGCTCCACAGCGGATGATCCTCGGGCAGCGGCTCCGGGTCGGTCACGTCGAGCAGCGCGGCCTCGATCCGCCTGGCCTGCAACGCCTCGACCAGCGCATCCTGATCGACCACGTCGCCGCGCGCGATGTTCACCAGCACGGCGTTGGCCTTCATCGCCGCGAGTTCGTCCGCACCGATCATGTGGTGCGTTTCGGGGGTGGAGGGCACCGCGAGCACGACCCAGTCGAACGCGTCCAGCTTGCCGCGCCACTCGTCGGGCTTCAGCGCGCCGTCCGCGCCCGAGCGGCGCACGGGCACGACCTCCATGTCGAAGGCTTCGAGCCGGGTCTTCACCAGCTGGCCGATCGCGCCGAGGCCGAGCAGCAGCACCCGCTCGCCCGCAAGCTCTCGCTTGCCCGGGCTGTCCTGCAGCCACTCGTGCCGGTCCTGCGCGCGGACCACGTCACGGTAGCCCTTGGCGTGTGTCAGCATCAGCATGACGACATATTCGGCGATAGTGATCGCGTTGATGCCAGCGCCATTGGTGACGATCGTGCCGCGCTCCTCCAGCAGGTCGAGCGGGAGGAAATCGAGCCCGGCATAGATCGAATTGAGCCATTTGAGGTTCGTGGCCGCGGCCACCACCTCGCACATCGGGCCGGGCTGGTTGAAGTCGAACCAGCCGATCTCCGCACGCGGCGCGAGTTCGATCGCTTCCTCCTTGCTCGCGAACCACAGCGGTTCGACCCAGTCAGGCAGCCGCGGCTCGACCAGCGGGCGGATCAGCACAGACAGGACTGCGGTGGTCAAAGGCTCAACCTCTCTTGTCTCGTCGGCCCGGACTCGATCCGGGCCTGGGCTTCTCTTTCACGCGGACGGAACAGAAGTGAAGCACCACCCCGGATCAAGTCCGGGGTGACGGTATGGCCTCACGCAAGCTTCCACTCCCAGCCGAGCGGGTCGCCGTCCATCACCTCGACGCCCTTGGCGGTAAGCTCGTCACGGATCGCGTCGGAGGTGGCAAAGTCCTTCTCCGCGCGCGCAGCCTTGCGGTCGGCGAGGGCCTGTTCGATTTCGTCTTCGGTGATGACTGCGTCCTTCGGGCGAATGCGCAGGTCTTCGCGGGTGAGAGTGTCGAGCTTCAAACCCAAGATTTTATCAACCTCTTGCACCGCTTCCCATCTATGACCTTCATGGACAAAATCTCGTTTGAGCCAGTCTTCCAAAAGTGTGAGCACTTCGGGAGTGTTCAGATCGTTAGAAATTAATCCGCTTAGTCCAGCGAGGTCGGGGCCCTTGTCCTCTGGCAGCATCGCAACTCCCCGGAGCTTCTCGACCCCTATCACCATCCGCTTGAGCCGCGTCAGCGCCGCACCCAGCCCCTCCCACGAAAACTCCAGCTCGCTGCGGTAGTGCGCCTGCAGGCACATCATCCGGTAGGCGAGCGGGTGGTAGCCCTTGTCGATCAGCAGCTGCAGTCTCAGGAACTCGCCCGACGACTTGCTCATCTTGCCCGACCGCTCGACGAGAAAGTTGTTGTGCATCCAGATCTTGGCGCCCGAATGCGCGGCATCGTCCAGCCCGCCGCAGCCGCAATAGGCCTGGTTCTGCGCGATCTCGTTGGGGTGATGGATCTCCCGGTGGTCGATCCCGCCGGTGTGGATGTCGAACGGGAAGCCGAGCAGCTTGCCGCCCATCACGCTGCATTCGAGATGCCAGCCCGGAGCGCCCCGGCCCCACGGCGAATCCCATTCCATCTGCCGCGTCTCGCCCTCGGGCGTGGTGCGCCAGATCGCAAAGTCGGCGGCGTTGCGTTTGCCCTCGACCGTATCGATCCGGCCCTCGCCCTCTTCGGTCACGGCACGCGCCAGACGACCGTAATCCTCCACCGTCGAGACATCGAAATAGAGCCCGCTCTCCAACTGGTAGCAGTGCTTCGCCTCGATCTTCTTCGCGAAGTCGATCATCTCCTCGATGTAGTCGGTTGCGACCGACCACTGCGCCGGTTGACGTATGTTGAGTGCGTTTATGTCGTCCTTGAACGCCTTTGTGTAATGCTCGGCGATGTCCCAGATCGACTGCTTCTGCGTGGCCGCCATCTTCTCCAGCTTGTCCTCGCCCGCATCACCGTCGTCGGTCAGGTGGCCGACATCGGTAATGTTGATGATGTGGGTGAGCTTGTGTCCCGTCCAGCTCAGCGTGCGGCCCAGCACGTCGGCGAAGACATAGGCGCGCATGTTGCCGATATGCGGGTAGTTATAGACCGTCGGCCCGCAGGTGTAGACGCGCGCCTCGCCCTCGTGGACAGGAACGAAGGGTTCGAGCTGGCGGTTGAGGCTGTTGAAGAGCTTGAGTTGCGGCGCGTCGGTCATGGCGGCGCAGATGCGCCAAGCGGCCTCGCGACGCAACAGGCCAGCGCTACACCCGCCAGACGAAAGGCACCGCCATCAGCAAGGATTCCGGAACCGATCCGCTTTCGCGCACGCTCGGCGGCGTGGCCATCGCGGGCTGCGCGATCTCGGTCGCGTGCGACCTGCTGGGCGCAAGCCTGTCGGACCGGGTGGGGCTGGCGAGCGAGACGATCAGCAACCTTGCCGCGGGCGAGTGGGACATTCTCTCCGACCTCGGCATCTATGCCTTCGTCGTCGGGGTGCTCGCGGTGACAATCGGCCTGCTGCGTTGGCGCGTCACCCGGTGGGACTGGCGCCTGGGCGCTGGCCTGCTGGTGCTGCTCGCCGTCGATTACACGCTGATCGCGGCCTACGAGGCCTATTCGACTGGCGATGGCCCGCAGATCCACTACAAGCTGGTCTATTTCATGGGAGCGGCCTTCCCGCTCACCGTGCTGCTGACCGCGGGCCAGTTCTGGGAGATCGAGCGACGGCTGGGCATCGCGCTCTACGCCGGCGGCGTGCTGTGGGCGATTGCCGCGCCCTTCCTGTTCGTGGCGCCCACCGCATGGGACGGCCTCTACGAACGCGCGCTCGCCTTCGGCAAGCTCGGCTGGTTCGTCACCATGGGGGTGATGATCTGGCGCGATCCCGACATCGTGCGGCGGATACCGAAGGAAGAGCGGAGCTAGGCCCAGGCGCTAGAGCCCCTCGCAGTAGTCCGGGTTTCGCGAAATATCGCCGAATTCGCAGCCGCGCTTCAGCTCCTCGCGGATGCGCTCGCACGAATTCTGGATATTGCACGGCGGCCGGGTGGCGGGGGACATTGTATAGCATTGCTCCGACAGCGCTTCCGCCTCTTCGCGCCCCAGTTCGGCAAGGCATGATCCTTCGGTCGCCTGCGCTCGGCTGTTGTCGAGCGGAGGGCGACTATTGGCATATTCGGCGTCGGGAGGGGTGGGCGAAGAGGGCACGTCGTTTGCGGCTGTATCGGGTGTCTGCGTCGGCGCAGGCTGCTCAATAGCGGTATCGCCGCTGGTGTCGGATTCGGCAGGCTCAGCGTCCTGCCCGTTGCAGGCCGCAAGCAGCAGCGCTGCCATCGAAACCGTCGTCCATTGCAATTTGCGCATGTCCGCTCCTTTTCTTCGAGGAGTAGCGCGCCAAAGGCACACACGGTTCCGCGACAGAACTATCTCCAGCCGTCAAAACGCACGTGCTCTTCCAGTGGCACGCGGTTGCGCTCGAAGTCGTTTACCGGCGCGTCCGGGTCGCGATAGCCGATACCCATACCGCAGAAAAACATGTGCGTGTCCTGGCTCACTCCGATGTGCTCCATGATCGGATCGGCGTAGTAGGCGAGGAATTCCTGCGGGCAGGAATCGAGCCCCTCCTCGCGCAGCAGCAGCATGATGGTCTGGAGCCACATGCCCGTGTCGGACCACTGCGCTTCCTTCACGATCCGCGGGAAGTAGCACAGCAGCAGAACGGGCGCGCCGAAGCTGGTGAGGTTGCGGCCCATCGCGGCGGCGCGGCCCGCCTTGTCCTCGCGCTCGATGCCCAGCGATTCGAACATCGAGGCGCCGAGTTCGTAGAGCCGCGCCTTGTACTTATCGTCCTGCTTGGGTCCGTCCCAGTCGTATTCGGGCTGCTGCATGGGCGTGCCGGCCAGCCTGTCGCGCAGCGCCGCGAGCGGCTCGCCGGTCAGGATCGTCGCTTCCCACGGCTGGTAATTGCAGCCCGAGGGCGCCCAGCGCGCTGTGTCCATCACGCGGCGGATGGTTTCCAGCGGCACGGGCGTATCGAGAAATTCGCGCACGGAGCGGCGGGTGCGGACAGCTTGCGAGACGGACCTTGATTGACTGCTCATGCGAAAGAGCTACCGACCGGCGCGCGCCGCGACAAGGATGGCAGCGCTTCGAATCATTCGAATATCGGCCATTCCATCTCAGTATCGCTTCCCCACGGCGCGGGCGGCGAGCACCCCGGTAGCGTGAGATTCTCCCTTCCGAAGCGTGAATGCGAAACCCAATTCGCGTCCCTGCGGCCCATTGAGCGATCCTGCGATCGGGCCACCCCGGCCATCCGTGCTACGGACCGTCCCTTCCAGCATCGGCCCGCCATCGACCAATTTCGCGTCGACATCGAAGGTTATGTCGGTTGGCGTTTCGTCGGCGAGTACCTGAGACTGCATCGTGATAGTTCCGGTGAGCGTTCCGCTTTCGAAATCGAAGACCAACGTGCTGAATTCAGCATCGTTGATATCGTCTGAGTCCCGTCTCTCGCGATATGTCACCATCCGGTTGCCGAGCGCAGTATCCACGACGTCCATCGCAGCCCAAGCCTGGTGCCTCAGGCGGCCGCTCGTCGCCATGTCTTCCTGAAGGGTCGGCGTTCCGGTTATGAAACGGGCGTGGCGGTATTGCCTCTCCCCCCGGCGCGGAACCGCCTCTTCCGTATAGAAGATCGCAAGGGTATGTACCTGATCGAGGCCGGAACCCGGCCTGTCCTGCCACGCTCTGAAGGCATACGCGTGCCGGCGTTCCATTCCGTTTTCGCGGCGATAGTTCAGCTGGTATTCGTCGCGCTGCAGCAAGTCGCTTGCGGAGAAATCCGAATAGGTGTCGAAACCGGCCGCCAGTGAAAAGGTGCCAGCCTCTGCACGATAGCGGGCGTATCTACGCCCGAGCACCAGGTCGTTGTCGTACAGATAGGATTCGATGAAGGTGTTGGTCGTGCCGTCCGCCGACTTCAGATGAGCGATCTCGGCGCCGAAAAGCTCGTAGCTGAAATCCCGCGCCGGATCATAGGCGGTCTGGTAGTCGAATGTAGGGGTGGGGGTCGGGGTGGGCACCGGCGTGGGAGTGGGAGTGGGAGTTCCGGAGATCGGCGGCACGCCCGATCCCGATGAGCTACCGCCGTCTGCACCGCATCCCGCGAGCGCGAGGCAAGCAAGAGCCACCGCCGCCAAACCGTTCTTCATCGCCCATTCCCCCCCTTAGCGCTTTGCGCGCTCGCATGCCTTCGCGTCGGAGAATGTTGCCCCGATCAAAACCGTATTTCCAGCTATATCTCGGAAAAGGCCGATCTTTTTACCCCTCTACCTCGAACAGGTCCGCCATCTGGCCAATCATGGTTCCGCCCAGTTGCTCGACGTCCATGATCGTCACCGCGCGCTTGTAGTACCGCGTCACGTCGTGGCCGATGCCGATGGCGACGAGCTGGACGGGGCTGGCCTTCTCGATCCAGTCGATCACCTTGCGCAGGTGCGCCTCAAGGTAGCCTGCGCGGTTCACCGATAGCGTGCTGTCGTCCACCGGAGCGCCGTCGGAGATGACCATCAGGATGCGGCGATCCTCGGGCCGGGCGAGTAGGCGCTGGTGCGCCCACATCAGCGCCTCGCCATCGATGTTCTCTTTCAGCAGGCCTTCGCGCATCATCAGGCCGAGGTTGCGGCGCGCGCGGCGCCACGGCTCGTCGGCCTGCTTGTAGACGATGTGGCGCAGGTCGTTGAGGCGGCCGGGCTGCTGCGGCTTGCCGTCGGCGAGCCACTTCTCGCGCGTGTGCCCGCCCTTCCATGCGCGGGTGGTGAAGCCGAGGATCTCGGTCTTCACCCCGCACCGCTCCAGCGTGCGCGCGATAATGTCCGCGCTGATCGCGGCGATCGAGATCGGCCGCCCGCGCATCGAGCCCGAATTGTCGATGAGGAGCGTGACGACCGTGTCCTTGAACTCGGTCTCGCGCTCGACCTTGTAGGACAGCGAATGGCCGGGACTGATGACCACTCGGGCCAGCCGCGCGGCATCGAGCATTCCCTCTTCCTGGTCGAAATCCCAGCTGCGGCTCTGCTGCGCCATCAGCCGACGCTGGAGCCGGTTGGCGAGCCGGGTGACGACATGTTGCAGGCCGGTCAGCTGGCTGTCGAGATAGGCGCGCAGCCGGTCAAGTTCCTCGGCATCGCACAGCTCGGTCGCGGCGATCTCCTCGTCGAACTTCTTCGAATAGACCTTGTAGTCGAAATCGTCGGGAATGTCGGTCCAGTGGCGGTTGGGGCGCACGGGCATCATGCCCTCTTCGCCGTCGTCGCCCGCGTCGTCGCTGTCGCCTTCCTCTTCGGACAGCTCGGCCTCCCCGTCGTCGTCCGAATCGCCTTCAGCCTGCTCGGCGGCGGCTTCGGGCGATTGCTGCGGCGATTGGTCGCCCGCGTCCTCCTCGTCGGTATCGTCCTCGGGGCTTTCGCCGTCCTCGTCGTCGCCCTCCCCGTCCGCATCCTCGGGCGAGGTTTCCGCGCCTTCGATCAGGTCGAGCTGGCGCAGCATCTCGATCGAAAGGTCCTGAAAGGCCTTCTGGTCGTCGAGCTTGTCGGCCAGCGAGGCGAAGTCGCCCCCGGTGCGCTCGTCGATGAAGCCGCGCACCAGTTCGACGCCCTTGCGCGCCCGCTCGGGGATCGGCTTGCCCGTCAGCGCCTCGCGCATCATCAGCGAGACGGCGGTCGAAAGCGGCACGTCGCGCGCCTCGGTGGCGCGGGCGATCGGGTCGCTGGCAGCGCGCAGCTCGGTCGCGGCGGCAAGGTTTTCGCCCACGCCCGCAAAGCCCTGCGCGCCCAGCGCTTCGTAGCGGACCTGCTCGACCGCATCATAGACCGCGCGCGCGACCGGCTCCGACGGCGCCCCTTTGTCGTGCAGCGCATTGTCGTGCAGGCGGATCTTGAGCGCGAAGCTGTCCGCAAAGCCGCGCGCCTCGGCCGCTTGCTCGGGCGGCAGCTGGCGACCGGGCAGCGGCACGCGGAAGTTCTTGCCCGCCGCCCCCGGACGGTCCGCGCTCCACGCGACTTCGACCTCGGGCTCGCGCGCGATCGCCCGCGCGCCGCCGGTCAGCGCACGCTTGAACCTGTCGAGAGGGGTTTCTTCGCTCAAGTCGTGCCCCGGCCTAGAGGATCGACTGGCCGGTCGACTGCCAGTCCTTGAGGAAGCCCTCGATACCCTTGTCGGTCAGCACGTGGTTGACGAGGCTGCGGATCACCTTGGGCGGCGCGGTCATCACGTCAGCACCGATCTTGGCGGCTTCGAGCACGTGGTTCGTGTGCCGCACCGATGCGACGAGGATTTGGGTGTCGAAGGCGTAGTTGTCGTAGATCAGGCGGATATCGTCGATCAGGCTCATCCCGTCGAAGCCGTTGTCGTCGTGGCGACCGACGAAGGGCGAGATGAAGGTCGCGCCGGCCTTGGCCGCCAGCAGCGCCTGGTTGGCGGAGAAGCACAAAGTCACGTTGACCATCGTGCCTTCGTCGGTCAGCGCGCGGCAGGTCTTCAGCCCGTCCAGCGTCAGCGGCACCTTGATGCAGACATTGTCCGCGATGGCGCGCAGCTTGTCGGCTTCTTTCATCATCGTCTCATGATCGAGCGCGACGACTTCGGCGCTGACCGGGCCATCGACGATGCCGCAGATTTCCTTCGTCACCTTGATGAAGTCGCGGCCCGACTTATGGATGAGCGAGGGGTTGGTGGTCACGCCGTCGATCAGGCCGGTTTCGGCCAGATCCTTGATGTCGGCGATGTCGGCGGTGTCTGCGAAGAATTTCATTTCCGTTACAAACCTGTCATGTGAGCGTCGCAATCGAAACCAACCTGTGCGGATTCTTCATGCGATCAATGAGCCCTAGGGCGCGCGTCCTCCCACTTGCCGCCGTGCCCCTGCTTTTGCAACCGAGCGCGGCATTCGCCGACGACAGCGAATTCTGGATCGAGCTGTCCGCCAAGGGCGATATCGCGCCCGGGACCGCCCTGAAACTCGAAGTCGAGCAACGCCGCAAGGCCGGGCCCGGCGAATATATCGTGGGCGCCGTGGTCGACCGCGATATGGGCGACGGGTTCACCATCGGCGGCGGGATGGAGGTGCACGACACCGGCGGCTTCACCGAGATCCGTCCCTACCAGCAGGTCGGCTATTCGACCGGCATCCTCTCGCTGCGCACCCGGATAGAGGAACGCTTCTACGACGAATCAGATCGCATGGCGCTGCGCCTGCGCCAGCGCATACAACTGAGCGATGATGTCGCGCCCAAGCTGAAGGCGGCGGGTTCGGTCGAGCTGCTATACCAGTTGCGCGACCGCAACGACGGCGGGCCGCAGCGGATCGACCAGTGGCGCTTCAACGCCGGGCTGACCTACCGCGCGGCGGAGAGGCTGGAGGTGACGGGCGGCTATCTTCTGCAACTGCGCCCGCGCCCCGGCGGCGACACCTATACCCACGTGCCGCAGGCGAGCCTCGCCTATCGGTTCTGAATGCCCGAGCGCGCCGCTTACCCCATGATCTGATACACGTGGTTGCACAGGAAGATCGTCTCGCCGTCTTGGCGGGTGATCGAAGTCACCACGCCATTGATGTTGCGATAGACCTTGCCTTCGAAACGGGTCGTCTCGACGTCGTCCACCTGCTCGCGGTCGCTACCGTCGAGATTGACTACGAAGCCCGCGCTGCGCAGCGCCCGAGCGACTTCGGCCACGGGCTCGGCGAAGCGGATGCCCTTGCCGAAGAGCCCCTCCGATTCTTCGAGGAAGGCGTCGGTCAGGCCTAGAACGCTCAGCCCGTTCCAGCTCCCCGTGAAATCGACATCGATCTGGACACGGTTCGAATTGCGTCCGGAAGGCCAGCTGACCCGCCCGGTCACGTTCCCGCCGCCCCCCGGGAGCCGGGTCGTCGCGGGCACCGTGAGATTGGTCATGCGATTGTCGTCGAAACGATAGCTGCCTTCCATCAGGCGAACCGCCTCGGCGCTCCATTCACATCGGGCGGGATCGTCGAAGTTGAGCCAGCGAAGGTTCGTGGCCCCGCCACGCGCGATCGGCGGGGGCGAGCGGTAGCCCTGCTGCTCGCCTGCGACCTGGGCGGAGCCGCTATAGACCCCATCGGCGACCAGTTTCATCGCGGTCGTGTTCACCTCGATCCGCTGCGCCTCGGTCAGGCCACCGCGCATCTGCGGCAGCAACTCGTCGAGTTCGCGCCGCAGATCGGGGTCCTGCCCGCCGAGCCGTTCGGCGAGCGCGAAGTAGGGCCACGCCTGCTGCACGGAGCCGCCGCGGCGCAGGATATAGAAGGCCGCGCGCTCGAACCCGTTGGGCGTGCCGTTCATCCCGGCATTGACGAAATACTCGATCACTTCTTCACGACAGGGCGATCCGTTGGCGAGGTTCATGATCTTCGACGGGCCGCTGGGCGGCACGATGTCGCACATCGCGGCCAGCACGAACCAGTCGTCGCCGCTCATCGGCTGGCGGTTCTTCAGCTGCTTTCGCAGTGCGGAGCGGGTTTTCTTCCAGTCCCCGTGCTTTTCCATATAGGGCCCGGTAATATCGCCGAACTCGCGCGCCGAAGCGCCTGTCGAACCGAGCAAGAGCGCGGCAACCGCCGCCGACATGAGAATTCGCACGTCCACACCTCCCCTGAAAACCTGACCAATGTTAATTGGATCAGGGTCGGGATGGCAAGGTGGTGGTGCTGCCGCCTTGGGCTAGAGCCGCGAGCCCACGCCGAGCGCGCCGATCAAGACCGGATCGTTGGTCGACCGCGGATCGGCGCGGATCGCGGCTTCCTCGCGCCCAATCTCGGTCCAGATCGTGTCGTTGACCTCGCCCGCCACCCGGCTGGCGACGCCGCCGACGTCGACTCCCGCAAGGCTGGAGAGCAGCTGGCCGATCAGCGGATCCTGCGCCAGCCGCATCGCCTCGCCCAGTTCGGGCACCATCGCGTCGATCACGCGGGTCGCCGCCTGGCTGCGCAGATAACTCGTCGCCGCAGTCGGCCCGCCGGTGATAAGATCGATCGTGTTGCGCACCCCGATCAGCTGGATCGTATCGAAGATGACAGGTGCGGCGCGTTCGCTCGCGTCGACCGCGAAGCCCGCGAACTCGCGCTCCACCCGCGCCTTGATGAGGCCGGAGGTGAGAATATTGGCGAGCACATTGCCCCGCGCGCCGAGAAATCCGTCGAGCCCGATCTGCGCGACCTGCCGGTCCCAGAAGCCGCCGGGCGCTGTCAGGCGTGCGAAGGCGCGCTCGCTGGAGAGCAGCAGCAGCCGCTCGATAACGTTCGTCACGCGGTCCTCGTAGGTCGCGCAGCCACCCAGCATCATCACGCCCGCCCCGGCACCCATCATGCCCAGCAGGCGGCGTCGGTTCAGGCCATTTTCGAGAATTCCGGTCATCGTCTCACCTTCCATCCTTGTCGCGCGGGAGCCCCAGCGCCCATATTGGCGGTCGACCAATGCGCCGTATCCGCCTCCTCGTCCTCAACGCCGCGCTCGGCGTGCTCGATTACCGCGTGCCCGAGGGCATGGCGGTCGAGCACGGGCACGTCGTGCTTGCCCCGCTCGGTCCGCGCCAGGTCACGGGGATCGTGTGGGAAGAGGAACGCCTGCCGGGCGAGTCGGTGCCCGACGCGAAGCTGCGACCGATCCTCTCCGTCCTCCCCGTCGCCCCGGTGCGCGCCGAACTGCGTCGCCTGATCGAATGGACCGCCGACTACTACTGCGCGCACATGAGCTCGGTCGCGCGGATGGTGCTGGCGAGCGGCGGCGCGCTCAAAGGAGGCGTGACCGTGACCGAATATCGCCTGACCGGCGCGCAGCCCGACCGGATGACGCCCCAGCGCAAGGCTGCGCTCGAAAAGCTGGAAGATGCGCAGGGCACGATCCGTGAGCTGGCAGCCATGGCCGGCGTTTCCGAGGGCGTGCTGCGCGGCCTCGTGAACCAGGGCGTGCTCGAGCCCGAAGAGGTTGACGCCGACCGCCCCTACCCGCGCGCCTTGCCCGACCATGCCGAGCCCGTGCTCTCGAAAGAGCAGGCCGAGGTCGCGGATGAACTTGTGGCCGCCGTGGAGGCTGGCGAATTCGCGCCAATCCTGCTCGACGGGGTGACCGGATCGGGCAAGACCGAGACCTATTTCGAACCCGTCGCCGCCGCGATCCGCGACGGAAAGCAGGTGCTGGTGCTGCTGCCCGAAATCGCGCTGACCGAGAACTTCCTGCGCCGGTTCGAGGATCGCTTCGGGGTGGTGCCGGTGCTGTGGCATTCCTCGCTGAAATCGTCCGAGCGCCGCCGCGCCTGGCGCGCGATCACGCGCGCGCCGGAGGATAACGGCGCGCAGGTGGTGGTGGGCGCGCGCTCAGCGCTGTTCCTGCCCTACGCCAAACTCGGCCTGATCGTGGTCGACGAGGCGCACGAGATCAGCTTCAAGCAGGACGACGGGGTGCGCTACAACGCGCGCGACGTCGCGGTGATGCGGGGGCATTTCGAGCGAATCCCGGTCGTGCTAGCCAGCGCGACCCCCGCGCTCGAAAGCCTGCATATGGCGGAGACGGGCACCTACCGGAAGCTCGACCTTCCCAGCCGCTTCGGCGGGGCCACACTGCCCACGATCCGCCTGCTCGACCTGACCGAGGAACCGCCCGAGCGCGGCCGCTGGCTTGCGCCTATGCTGGCGCGCGAGCTGTTCGCGCGGATGGAGCGCGGCGAGCAGACGCTGCTGTTCCTCAACCGGCGCGGCTATGCCCCGCTGACGCTGTGCCGCACCTGCGGATACCGCTTCCAGTGCAAGCAGTGCAGCGCTTGGCTGGTCGAACATCGCTTCTCGCGCAGGCTCGCCTGCCACCATTGCGGGCATGAGGAGCCGACGCCCGACGCCTGCCCCGAATGCGGCGAGAAGGACAGCCTCGTCCCCTGCGGCCCCGGCGTAGAGCGTGTCGCGGACGAAGTGCGCGAGATCGCGCCCGAGGCGCGGATCGCGGTGGCGACGTCCGACACGCTCAACACGCCCGCCCGGGCCGCCGAGTTCGTCGCCATGGCCGAAAGCGGCGCGATCGATGTGATCGTGGGCACGCAGTTGGTGACCAAGGGCTTCCACTTCCCCGACCTGACGCTGGTCGGCGTGGTCGATGCGGACCTTGGGCTGGAAGGCGGCGACCTGCGCGCCGCCGAGCGCGTATACCAGCAGATCGCGCAGGTCGCGGGCCGCGCGGGCCGTGCCTCCAAGCCGGGCGAAGTGCTGATCCAGACGCGCCACCCGGAAGCGCCGGTGATCGCCGCGCTGGCTGCGGGCGACCGCGATGCGTTCTACGCCGCCGAGCTCGAATCGCGACGCCACGCCAATGCCCCGCCCTTCGGACGCTGGGCGGCGATCATCGTTTCGAGCGAAGACGAGAAGGAGGCGCGCCTGGCCGCCGTGCGGATCGGCGATGCGCGCCCGCGGCTGGACGACATCATGATCCTCGGCCCCGCGCCCGCGCCGCTCGCCCAGCTCCGCGGCCGCTATCGCTATCGCCTGCTGATCAATGCCAAGCGCACCGCCGCACTGCAGGACGCGATCCGCGACTGGCTCGGTCCGCTCGAGCTGCCGCGCGGGGTGCGGGTGGGGATCGACATCGACCCCTATAGTTTCGTCTGAGACCCCTGCCCAAAAGCCCAGCCGAACCAATGCAGGGCCGACGCGTTGAGCGGGAATGGCAGATACCCCCGACGGCCCCGTTCTCGTGCCCATCCTCGGCGACCAGCTGACCCGCGATCTCGCTTCGCTGCGCGGCCGCACGAAGGAGGATACCGTCGTGCTGATGATGGAGGTGTGGGACGAGGCGACTTACGTGCGCCATCACAAACAGAAGATCGTCCTCGTCTTCTCCGCCATGCGCCATTTCGCCGCAGAGCTGCGCGATGCCGGCTGGACGGTCGACTATGTGAAGCTGACCGACGAAGACAATGCCGGCGGCTTCACCGGCGAGGTCGCACGCGCGATCGAGCGGCACGGTCCGCGCGCCGTCCATATCGTCGAAGCGGGCGAATGGCGCGTGCAGCAGCAGATCGAGGAATGGCCGGACAAGTTCGATTGCGAGGTCGATATCCTTTCCGACGACCGCTTCGTGAGCTCGCTGTCCGAATTTCGCGACTGGGCGGAGGATCGCGACACGCTGCGGATGGAGTTCTTTTACCGCGAGATGCGCCGCAAGACCGGGCTGCTGATGGACGGCGACAAGCCTGAAGGCGGCGAGTGGAACTACGACAGCGAGAACCGCAAGCCGCCCAAGGAAGGGCTCGAAGCGCCGCAACGGCCGCTTTTCGAGCCCGACGACATCACCCGCGCCTGTATCGCGCTGGTCGAAGAGCGGTTCGGCGATCATTTCGGATCGCCCGAAAATTTCGGCTGGCCGGTCACCCGCGATGAAGCCGAGCAAGCCGCCGACGCCTTTTTCGCCGAGCGAATCGAGTGTTTCGGCCCTTTTCAGGACGCGATGGTCCACGGGCAGGACGACCTGTTCCACTCGATGCTATCGACGAGCATCAACCTCGGCCTGCTCGATCCGCTTGACCTGTGCCGACGCGCAGAACAGGCGTACAAGGAGGGCAAGGCGCCACTCAACAGCGTCGAGGGGTTCATCCGCCAGCTCATCGGCTGGCGCGAATATATCCGCGGCTTCTACTGGCTGCACATGCCGCACCTCCGACGCGCAAATGCGCTGAATGCCCAGCGCGGACTGCCCGAATTCTTCTGGACCGGCGAGACCGACATGCGCTGCCTCGCCGACTGCATCCGCTCGACCCGCGACAATGCGCATGCGCATCATATCCAGCGGCTGATGGTGCTGGGGAACTTCTGTCTGATCGCGGGAATTTCCCCGCGCGAGGTGCAGGACTGGTATCTGGTGGTCTATGCCGATGCCTACGAATGGGTCGAGCTGCCCAATGTGGCGGCGATGATCCTCTACGCCGACGGGGGCAAGCTGGCATCAAAGCCCTATGCGGCCTCGGGCAACTACATCAACAAGATGAGCAATTACTGCTCCGACTGCGCCTACTCGGTCTCAAAGAAGACCGGCGACGGCGCGTGTCCGTTCAATTCGCTCTACTGGCATTTCATGGACCGGCATCGCGACAAGCTGGAAAGCAATCACCGCATCGGCCGGATCTATTCCAACTGGGACCGGATGGGGGAAGATCGCCAGCGCGATTATCTCGACACCGCCGAAGCGTTTCTCGACACGCTGAAGCCCGCGGATTCGGGCTGGGCCCGCGCCGACTAGGCGGGCTGTCCCTCCGCATCCTCGCGCTTCACGACTTTGTGCTCGTCTTCGCCCAAGCCCGCCTTCCAGTAGCTCGAGATGTAAAGCGAGGTACCGCGCAGGCCGAGTTCGTCGCGCAGGAATGTTCGCAGGTTCCGCATGGCGGAGAATTCGCTGGCTGCCCAGCCGGCCACCCGACCGTGCGGCAACGCCACCTTGCGCAGTTCGTCGGCGAGCAGATCGGGCCGAGCGCCCGGTTCGCGGTTGACCAGCCAGCGGATCTCGACGCCGTCGGGCTTGTCGAGCTCGACCTGGTCGGCCTCGCTCTGGATCTCGATCGCCGCAACCCCGCGCGCATCGGGCGAAAGCGCGGCAAGGTTCACCGAAATCGCAGGCAGCGCGGTCATGTCGCCCGCGATCAGGTAGAAGTCGTGGTCGGAAGGCAGCGGCTTGGCGGCGCCCGGTCCGCCGATCTTGATGGTGTCGCCCGGCCCGGCGGCGAGCGACCATCTGGTCGCCGGGCCCGCCGCATCGTCGCCGTGCAGCGCGAAATCGATATCGAGCTCGCCCTCGCGCTGGTCGCGGATCGTGTAGGTGCGCACGATCGGCTTGCCTCTGGCGTCCTCGCCGAGGAACAGCTTGAGATAGCCGCCTTGCTGGCCTTCGGGAAAGCCTGCGAGTCCGGGCCCGCCCAGCGTGACGCGCTGAAGCGAGGGCGTAATCCTTTCGCGGTGGAGGACGGTCAATGCGCGGGGGTCGGGCCTATTGCTCATGCGGGCCACTTAATGCGAGCGACTCTCATTTGCAATGCCGTCCGGGAGCCGCCCAGTATCAACCTCTTGGAACGACGGCCTGCCGAGCGATTTGGTTAAGAGAACCCCCCGATAACGAAAGATCCCCCAATGTCCGACATCACCACCGTCAATCCCGCCACCGGCGAGACTATCGAGACCTACACGCAAATCGGCAAGGACGAGGCCTTCGCCAAGGTCGATGCCTGCCACGACGCGTTCAGCGAGTGGAAGCTGCGCAGCCTCGACGACCGTGCACAGGTCATCAAGGGCCTCGGCAAGGCGCTGCGCGACAACAAGGAAGAGCTGGCCCAGCTGATGACCCGCGAGGTCGGCAAGCTGATCGGCGACAGCCGCGACGAAGTGGAGCTGTGCGCCGCGATCTGCGACTACACCGCCGCCAACGGCCCCAAGGAGCTGGCCGACGAGAAACGCGATCCGAACAATGCCGGGCGCGGCATCGTCACCTATTCGCCCATCGGCGTGATCTACGGCATCCAGCCGTGGAACTTCCCCGCCTATCAGGTGATCCGCTACGCCGTCGCCAACCTGATGACGGGCAACGGCGTGCTGCTGAAGCACGCCGCCAACTGCACCGGCAGCGGCCTGAAGATCGAGGAGATTTTCAAGAAGGGCGGCCTGCCCGATGGTCTGTTCACCGTACTCGTCATCGACCACGACCTGTCGGACGAGGTCATCGCCTACGACAAGGTTCGCGGCGTCACCCTCACCGGCTCGGACGGTGCGGGCAAGCACATTGCGGAAGAAGCGGGCAAGGCGCTGAAGCCGACCGTCCTCGAGCTGGGATCGAACGATGCCTACATGGTTCTGGAAGACGCCGATCTGGACAAGGCGGTGGGGATCTGCGCCAGCGCGCGGCTCTATAATAACGGCCAGACCTGCATCAACGGCAAGCGCTTCATCGTGACCGAGAAGGTCTACGACGAATTCGTCAAGAAATACGTCGCCAAGTTCTCGGCCGTGAAGACCGGCGATCCGACCGCCGATGGGACCGATATGGGCCCGATGGCACGCGAGGACCTGCGGAAGACCTTGCAGGATCAGGTCGACCAGTCGGTCGAAAAGGGTGCGAAGATAGAATGCGGCGGCGCCATCCCCGATGGGCCGGGCGCGTTCTATCCGGCGACCGTCCTCACCAATGTCCAGCCCGGCCAGCCAGCCTATGACGACGAGCTCTTCGGCCCCGTCGCCAGCGTCATCAAGGCGAAGGACGACGAGGACGCGATGCGGATCGCCAACGACAGCCGCTACGGCCTCGGCGGCGGGATCATGTCGAAGAATGTCGACCGCGCGATCGAGCTTGCGTCCAAGCACTTCGACACCGGCATGGTGTTCATCAACACCTTCGGCGTTGCCGACCCCTCGATGCCCTTCGGCGGCGTGAAGAACTCGGGCTACGGGCGCGAGCACGGCGGCTTCGGGATCAAGGAATTCGCAAACGCCAAGGCGATCTTCGTCGGCGCCGAATAGGCGAGACGCAGACCGGGCGTCGCCGACTGGCGAGGCCCCGAAGACCCCGCAACCGGGGCGGCTTGGTCGCCCCGGTTGACGTGTTTTTGCGTGACCGGGCCGCGCTGACAATACGGTCTCGGACCCGGTTGCCGCGGCGTTTCCGCCACGGTACCGTTTCATATGGCAGAGACGAAAGAGCCGGCGAAAGAAAGGCCCGGAGCCGGAAGGCCCCGCGCAAGGGGCCGCCCGCGCAGCGAGCAGTCGCGCGAGGCGATCCTGCTTGCCGCGCTGAAGCTGCTGGTGCGCGACGGTTACGAGAACCTCACGATCGAAGGCGTCGCGCGCGAGGCGGGTACGGGCAAGAGCACGATCTACCGCTGGTGGAAGGGCCGCAGCGACCTGGCGGTGGACGCCTTCTTCAGCGCGATCGACGAAACGCTCGACCTCCATGAGACCGGCAGGGCCGAAACCGATTTCCGCGCGCAGATCGCGGGCATGGCGGCGCAATTGAGGGGGCCTGCGGGCCGCGCCTTCGCCGCCATGCTCGCGGGCGGGCGCGACAGCCCCTCGGTCGCGGCGGCGGTGCGCAAGCGCTGGCTCGATCCGCGGCGCGACTGGGCGCGGATGCGCATGGCGCGGGCGGCCGAGGCGGGCCAGTTGCAGGAGGGCGTCGAGCCGCGCGCCGCGCTCGCGCTGCTTTATTCGCCGCTCTATTCGCCGCTGCTGTTCGGCAACGACATCCCCTCCGCCAAGGACCTCGACGCGGCATTCTCGCTCGCCGCGCGCGCGATCTTCAAACCCTCGTAGAAAGCGGGCGCCTCATCGACCCGGAAAGCGATGCGCGCCACCTCGCGCTCGCGCCCGAACGGGCCGGGAACACGGATCGGTGCGCGCAGCTCGAGCAGCACGTTGGGCCACGAGAGAAGCGCTGCGTTGAGCGTGTCGCGCGCCTTGACCTCTTCGGCAGAGAAGCTGTCGCGCGCCTCGGCGATCGCCTCGTAGGGAACCAGCACGCCGATGACGAAGCCCGCACGCACGCGCACGCCCTCGTCGGTCAGCAGGATCGGCCGCAGCCGCAGGCTCTTGAGCAGCGCGATCGTCCACAGCAGACCCCAGGCGCTGAGCGCGAACAGCGTCCAGGCCAGCGTCGGGCTCCACAGCATGACCAGCAGGTGCACCGCGCCCAGCTCGATCACCTGCAGCACCATCAGAGCCGCGATCATCGGGACGAGATAGCGGTGGTAGGCGAAGGCCTGTGTACCCGCGGGCACGTCTGGCGCCCGCCCCCAGCTCAGCAGCGCGAGATGCAGCACCCGCGCCTCGGCGAAGAGCAGCGCGACGAGCGGGCGGGGCAGCATTTCGCCGAGCGCGCTTTCGAGCGAATGCTGGCGACGCCAGACGCGAAGGGCTCGCCAGCCCGACCAGCCGATATAGGCGATAATGGTCAGCCCAAGCGCCAGCGGGATGGCGGCGGTCGCGAGGATCGCATCGCGGACGGGGCCCCTGCTCGCCACCAGCACCACCAGGCTCGCCGCCGCGAAAGCGCCGAGCATCGCCCTTGGCCCGGGCCTCATAGCTTCGTGCTTGGCGATCGTGCCGAGCGCGAGAGCATCCGCAACGATCCAGCCGAACAGCAGGGCAGCTAAAACGGGATTCGCCGCCGCCCATCCGGTCGCGGCAAAGGCGACCGCGCCGCCCAGCGCGAGGGGCGGCAGGATGGTCGCGAGCATGCGGCGCGACCCGGCGGAAATGGCGATGGCCATGCGCTTGCCTTAGGCCATGATGCCCGCCTGCGCCAGAGCTCAGGCGAGGCCAGCAGCCCCCGCCAGCGCCTCTTTTGCAGCGCTTTCCAGCGCCGCCATCGCCTGTTGCCAGGGACCCGGTCCGTAACTGATCCGCGCGACACCGCAGGCTGCCAAAGCGCGGTTGTCGACCATGCCGGGCAGCCGCATGATATTGACCGGCAGCGGTACCTTCGCGCACAGTTCGGTGATGAGCGCGGGATCGCCCAGCCCCGGCGCGAAGAAGCACTGCGCGCCCGCATGGGTGTAAGCCTGCGCCCGCGCGATCGCTTCGCCCAGCAGCGCCGGATCGTCGGCATTCTCCCCCGCCATCAGGCGCGACAGGAACAGGTCGGTTCGCGCGTTCACGAACAGGCCGCTGCCCGCGACCGCCGCGATCCGCGCGGCCTGATGCTCGACCGCATAGAGACCCTCGCCCGCAACGACCCGATCCTCGAAATTGCAGCCCGCCGCGCCGGTCTCCGCCAGCCGCCGCGCGTTTGCTGCAAGGCCCCCGGGATCGGCAGCATAGCCGCCTTCGAAATCGACCGAGACCGGCAGATCGACTGCCGCGACGATTTCGCGCGCGACGCGCAGCAGATCGGCAAGCGGAAGATCCTCGCCATCCGCGTATCCGTGGGCACCTGCCACCGACATGCTGCCGGTCGCGATCGCACGTGCGCCCGCCGCGGCGACAGCGCGAGCGGAGCCGGCTTCCCAGGTGTTGTAGAGCACCAGCGGGGAGCCCGCCCGGTGAAGCGCCCCGAATTCGGTTTTTCCGGTCATTGCTCGCCTTCCCGTTTCAGCAGTTCCTGCTTGATCTTCGTCCCATAGGCATAGCCGCCCAGCCCGCCGTCCGCCGCGATCACGCGGTGGCACGGGATCAGCACCGCGACATTGTTTGCGCCATTCGCACCGCCGACCGCCCGGCTTGCTTTCGGATTGCCGAGTGCGGCGGCAAGTTCACCATAGCTGCGCGTCTCGCCCGACGGGATCGCCCGCAGCGCCTGCCAGCAGGCTTCCTGAAAGGCGGTGCCCTGCACGTCGAGGGGGATGTCCGAACCCGTTCCCGGCCGCTCGACCGCCGCGATCACCTCGGCCAGCAGGGCTGCGAAGTCTTCGCCGCCTTCGACGAGGTCTGCCGCAGGAAAGCGGGCGCGCAGCTCCGCCTCGCCTTCGGCGAAGCTCAGGCGGCACACGCCCTTGTCGGTCGCGGCGACCAGCATCTCGCCCAGCGTGGTCTGGACCACCGCCCAGCGGATCGTCGCGCCGCGTCCGCCATTTCTCCATGCGCTCGGGCTCATTCCCATCTTCCCCTCCATCGCGGCGTAGAAGCGGCTCGGCGCCTCATAGCCTGCATCGTAAATCGCGTCGGTGACGCGCGCCGCGCCGGACAGCGCATCGCGCGCCCGCTCTTCTTTCAGCGCACGCGCGTAGGCGGCGGGCGAGAGGCCGGTGGCGCGCTTGAACACGCGCTGGATATGGCCGGACGAATAGCCGGTGACCGCGCCCAGCTCCGCGAGGGTCGGATGCTCGCCGCCCCGGATTGCATCGATTGCCGCGCGCACGGCGGCCTCGTCGCGCGCGACGTCGTCGGGCAGGCAGCGCTTGCAGGGCCTGAGGCCCGCCGCACGCGCTGCCGCGCCATCGGCGAAGAAGCGCACGTTGCCTCGCGCCGGGTGGCGCGCGGCGCAGCTCGGACGGCAATAGATACCGGTGGTGAGCACGCCGGTGACGAAGCGGCCGTCGAATGCGCGGTCGCGCCGCATGACCGCATTCCACGCGGCCCCCGCATCGATTGCGTCGCTGGCTTTATCCCTTGTCATCGGGTTCCTTCTAGACTGCTCCGGCAATGCTTCGCATCCCGAAGCTTGCGGCCAAACCCGCAGCCGGTCAAAAGAGCGCCCGATGACGCGATTGAGCATACTCCTGTTCGTTCTCCTGGCAGCGCTCGGCCTTGCCGTGCCCGGACATGCCGAGCCTGCCGATATCGACGCGGCGGCGCGCGGCGTCGTGCGGATCGTGATCTTCGACCGCGTGGTCGAAGGCGGCGAGGAAGAGCTTTACCCGGTCAGCCACGGCACCGGCTTCGCGGTCGCGCCGCAGCGAATCGTCACCAATGCCCATGTCGTGCGCGAATCGATGCAGCCCGGCCCGTTCGGAGAGGACCGCGTGATCGGGATCGTCCCGCCCGATGGCGGCGCGTCCGCCTTCGCCCGAATCGTTGCGGTCGATGCGGAGACCGACCTCGCGCTGCTTTCGATCCAGGGATCGCTGCGGCTGCCGCCCCTCACCCTTGCCGCCAGCCGACCGCGCGGCAGCGGCACCGAGGTCACGTCGGTCGGCTACCCGATGAATGTCGACCGCGCGCAGGGCCTCTCGATCGAGGATATGGTGCGTTCGCAACCGCCGGTAAAAAGCCGCGGCTTCATCTCGGGCGAGCGGCCGAGCCGCCAGTTCGACACGATCCTGCACACCGCGCCCATCGCGCGCGGCAATTCGGGCGGCCCGCTGCTCGACGAGTGCGGCCGCGTCCTGGGGGTCAATTCCTTCGGCGCCGAAAGCGACGGGACCGATGCGGAGTTCTATTTCGCGGTGTCGAATCGCGAGCTTATGCCGTTCCTGCGCGGCCATTCGGTATCGCCGCGCCTCAACGACCTGCCGTGCCGCAGCCTTGCCGAGCTGGACGAGGCCGAGCGCGAACGGCGCGAAGCGGCAGCCCAGGCTGCACGCCAGCAGATGGAAGCCCGCTCCGAAGCGGCGAGCGAGCGGCGCGCGCGGCTCCAGCTCGAAGCCGCGCTCGCCGTGCAGGAAGAGCGCGAGAACCGTATCGCCATGGCGCTGCTGTGCCTGCTCGCGGCGATCGGGCTCGGCGTGCTCGGCTATGCGCTTGCTCAGCGGCGCGAGAAGGAGCTGGCGGCGGGCGAGGCGGTGCCCGCAACCGAAATCGCGGACGATCCCGAGTGGGACGATGATGCGCGCAAGGGCCTGCCCGAGTGGCTGCCCTATGCCTGCTACGCCGGTGCGGCGATCCTCGCGGTGGCGGCGGCTGCGCTCTATCTCACACGGCCCGGCCTCGACGCGATCGACCGCCGCGTGGCAGCCGCGCTGGGCGAGGAGACGGGCAGCGAACAGGTGGCCGATGATGCCGCCAGCGCGACCGCAGGGCGATTCGTGTGCACGCTGGAGCCTTCGCGCAGCCGGGTGACCGGCGAGCCCACCCGCAGCGTCAACCTGCGCTGGACCGCCAACGGCTGCGTCAACGGGCGCACGCAGTATGGCTTTGCCAATGGCCAGTGGGCGCGCGTGCTGGTGCCCAATGACGAGGATATCGTCAGCGTCGCCCGCTACGACCCGCAGACGCGCACCTACCGCGCCGATCGCTACCTCCTTTCGCGCAACGGCATCGCTGCCGCGCGCGAGGCTCGCTCTAGCTATTCCGCGCCGTCCTGCGAGGCGCCGGATGGCGCGGCGGAGCTGGGACGGCAGCAGGACGCCGTGCTTTCCGCCCTCCCCTTGCAGCCGAACGAGCGGCTGGTCTATTCCTGCGAACCGGCGGACTGAGCAATGGAAAAGGCGCCCGTTCCCATCTCGACCGTCCGCGGCGTCGCCATCATTTTCGAGCTGGAGAACCTCAACCGGCTGCGTCAGGCTTTCGCGCCCGCCGCAACGCCCGCGAAGGACGAATCCCGGCCCCCTCGGCTTGCGCTCTTGAAACCCCGATGCTAGGCGCGCGCCAGCCTTGCCGGGGCAGCCCCTCTTCATCGACGGGACGCGGCCCCACCACGGCAAGCGAAGCACTCGATTTTTTCCGGACCCGAAGAGGACCCAAGGCGTGGACATTTCCGCCGGTATTCAGGCCAGCCTTGCAGGGCGCTATGCAGTCGCGCTGTTCGAACTGGCCGCGGAAGAGGGCGTGGTGAGCGCGGTCGAATCCGACCTCGACAAGCTCTCCGCCGCGCTCGACCAGTCGCCCGAGTTCGCCGGGCTGACCACCAATCCGCAGCTTGGCCGCAAGGTCAAGATGGATGCGATCGCAAAGGTCGCCGGCCTGCTCGAACTCACGCCGCTGACGCTGCGCTTCGTCGGCGTGCTGGCGGAGAATCGGCGTCTGGCCGAACTCCCGCGCATCATTCGCGCCTTCCGCGACATCGCCGCCGCCCAGCGCGGCGAGGTGAGCGCGGAAGTGATCAGCGCGCATCCGCTGTCCGAAGACCAGCTCTCGGCGCTCAAGACCAAGCTGACCGCGCGCGAAGGCCGCACGGTCAAGCTGACCAGCAGCGTCGATCCCGAAATGCTCGGTGGCCTGATCGTCACCATCGGCTCCAAGCGGATCGACGGATCGATCCGCACCCGTCTCAACGCGCTTACGCAGGCAATGAAAGGCTGACAGATCCTTCCGAAGAAGGACTGTCGATGAAAGGCTAAGGCAATGGATATTCGCGCCGCAGAAATCAGCAAGGTCATCAAGGACCAGATCGCCAACTTCGATTCGACAGCGCAGGAAAGCGAAGTCGGTACCGTGCTTTCCGTCGGTGACGGGATCGCCCGCATCCACGGGCTGGACAAGGTCCAGGCCGGCGAGATGGTCGAATTCGCCAACGGCGTGAAGGGCATGGCGCTCAACCTCGAAGCCGACAATGTCGGCGTGGTGATCTTCGGCGGCGACACGGGCATCAAGGAAGGCGACACCGTTAAGCGGACCGAGACGATCGTCGACGTTCCCGTGGGCAAGGCCCTGCTGGGCCGCGTGGTCGACGCGCTGGGCAATCCGATCGACGGCAAGGGCCCGATCGCGACGACCGAGCGCCGCCGCGTCGAAGTGAAGGCGCCGGGCATCATCCCGCGCCAGGGCGTGCACGAACCGGTGCAGTCGGGCCTCAAGGCGATCGACGCTCTCGTGCCCGTCGGCCGTGGCCAGCGCGAACTGATCATCGGCGACCGCCAGACCGGCAAGAGCGCCGTGGCGATCGATACCTTCATCAACCAGCGCGACGCGCACCAGGGCGATGACGAGAACCAGAAGCTGTACTGCATCTACGTCGCGGTCGGGCAGAAGCGCTCCACCGTCGCGCAGATCGTCAAGCAGCTCGAAGAAAACGGCGCGATGGAATATTCGATCGTAGTCGCCGCGACCGCGTCCGAACCGGCCCCGCTGCAGTACCTCGCGCCCTATACCGGCTGCGCGATGGGCGAGTTTTTCCGCGACAATTCGATGCACGCCGTGATCGTGTACGACGACCTTTCCAAGCAGGCAGTCGCCTATCGCCAGATGTCGCTCCTGCTGCGCCGCCCGCCGGGCCGCGAAGCCTATCCGGGCGACGTGTTCTACCTCCACAGCCGCCTGCTCGAGCGTGCGGCGAAGATGAGCGACGAGGAAGGCGCCGGTTCGCTGACCGCGCTGCCGATCATCGAAACGCAGGCTGGCGACGTGTCGGCCTACATTCCGACCAACGTGATCTCGATCACCGACGGCCAGATCTTCCTCGAAACCGACCTGTTCTACCAGGGCGTGCGTCCCGCGATTAACGTGGGCCTCTCGGTGTCGCGTGTCGGTGGTGCCGCCCAGACCAAGGCGATGAAGAAGGTCTCGGGCTCGATCAAACTCGAACTCGCGCAGTACCGCGAAATGGCCGCGTTTGCGCAGTTCGGTTCGGACCTCGACGCTTCGACGCAGAAGCTGCTCAACCGCGGTGCGCGCCTGACCGAGCTGCTCAAGCAGCCGCAGTTCTCGCCGATGCCGTTCGAAGAGCAGACCGTGTCGATCTTCGCGGGCACCAACGGCTATCTCGACGCTGTCGCCGTCGACCGAGTGACCGAGTACGAAACGCAGATGCTCAGCTTCATGCGCCACGAACATGCCGACGTTCTCAAGGACATCCGCGAGAGCAAGAAGTTCGAAGACGACGTGAAGGACCGCACGGTCAAGGCGCTCGACGCCTTCGCCAAGCAGTTCGCGTAAGCCCTAGACAAACGCAGGAGCCGAAATGGCTAGCCTCAAGGAACTCAAGGGCCGGATCAAGTCGGTCAAGTCGACGCAGAAGATCACCAAGGCCAAGCAGATGGTCGCGGCGGCCAAGTTGCGCCGTGCGCAGGAAGCCGCCGAGGCCGCGCGTCCCTATGCCGAGCGGCTGAACGCGGTCATGGCGAGCCTGGCGGACAAGGTCGGCGACAGTGCGTCGGCGCCCAGGCTGCTCGCGGGCACCGGCAGCGACCAGCGCCACCTGCTGGTCGTCGTGAACACCGACAAGGGCCTGTGCGGCGGTCTCAACTCCAACATCGTCAAGGAAGCGCTCCGCAAGGCGCGCGCGCTGGTCGAGAACGGCAAGACAGTCGAATTCTACCTCGTCGGCAAGAAGGGCCGCGCGCCGATCAGGCGCAGCGGCGTCGCCGAGATCAGCGATCACTTCGACACCTCGACCGTGCGCAATCCGGGCTTCGAGGAAGCCGAGGCGATCGCCGACGAGCTGCTGGAAATGTTCGAAGCGGGCAAGTTCGACGTCGCGCATCTCGTCTACCCGATCTTCAAGTCCGCGCTCGCACAGGACCCGACGGTGCAGCAGCTGATCCCCGTCCCGCCCCCCGAAGCGTCGGATGTGGCCAAGGGCGGCGCGACTTCGGGAGATGCCGTGGTCGAATACGAGCCGGGCGAGGAGGAAATCCTCGAAGCCCTGCTGCCGCGCTACGTTCGCACGCAGCTGTTCGGCGCGCTGCTCGAACTCGCGGCGTCAGAACAGGGCGCGTCGATGACCGCGATGGACAATGCGACGCGCAACGCGGGCGACCTGATCAAGGACCTCAACAAGCAGTACAACCGCAGCCGCCAGGCCGCGATCACGACCGAGCTGATCGAGATCATCGCCGGCGCGGAGGCGCTGTGATGGCCCGCGTATCGCTCGCCCTCGCCACTGTGCTGGTGCTCTCCGCCTGTGCCGAGCCCGTCGACCCCAATCGCGAGACGGACTACGCCTCGTCGCAGGTGCCGGCCGAAGTGCCCGAGCCCGAACTCGACGTCCCGCCGGGGCTGGAAAGCGATGGCAATATCCCCTCGCTCGCCGAGTTGCAGCTTGCCCTCGCCACTTGTATGCCCGCGCAAGAGGCGGTCGAGGCGCAGTGCGAGCCGTCCGAGGAAGGCACCGAGTTCACCTGCCGCTACAGCCTCGAAGACGATACGCCCGAAACCGAGCGTGAAGCCGTGATCGCCGCTGACGGCGACGGCTACATCCTCGTCGATATTCCCGAAGACTGCGACACGCAGTAACAAGCCATAGGAAGTTTGCAGAGATGGCCACCGCCGCAACCACCACCACCAAGCCCAACCTTACGGGCAACGGCACCATCGCACAGGTGATCGGTGCCGTCGTCGACGTGCACTTCGAAGGCGAACTGCCGCCGATCCTGACCGCGCTCGAAACGAAGAACGGCGACTCGACGCTGGTTCTCGAAGTCGCGCAGCACCTCGGTGAAAACACCGTGCGCACCATCGCGATGGACGGCACCGACGGCCTCACCCGCGGAAGCGAAGTGATCAACACCGGATCGCAGATTTCCGTGCCCGTGGGTCCCAAGACGCTCGGTCGGATCATGAATGTGATCGGCGAAGCGATCGACGAGCGCGGCCCGATCGGTGCGGAAAAGACCGCCCCGATCCACGCCGAGGCTCCCGAGTTCGTCGACCAGTCGACCGAATCGAGCATCCTCGTCACCGGCATCAAGGTCATCGACCTGCTCGCGCCTTACGCGAAGGGCGGCAAGATCGGCCTGTTCGGCGGCGCGGGCGTGGGCAAGACCGTGCTGATCCAGGAGCTGATCAACAACATCGCGAAGGGCCACGGCGGCGTGTCCGTGTTCGCGGGCGTGGGCGAGCGGACCCGCGAAGGTAACGACCTGTACCACGAATTCCTCGACGCGGGCGTCATCGCCAAGGATGCCGACGGCAACGCGACCAGCGAAGGTTCGAAGGTTGCGCTCGTCTTCGGCCAGATGAACGAGCCTCCCGGTGCGCGTGCCCGCGTCGCCCTGTCGGGCCTGACCATGGCGGAATATTTCCGCGATGAAGAAGGCCAGGACGTGCTGTTCTTCGTCGACAACATCTTCCGCTTCACGCAGGCCGGTTCGGAAGTGTCCGCACTGCTCGGTCGTATTCCCTCGGCGGTGGGCTACCAGCCCACGCTGGCGACCGACATGGGCAACCTGCAGGAACGCATCACCTCGACCAACAAGGGTTCGATTACGTCGGTGCAGGCCATCTACGTGCCTGCCGACGACCTTACCGACCCTGCGCCCGCCACCTCGTTCGCCCACTTGGACGCGACGACCACGCTGAACCGCGCGATTTCGGAGCTGGGCATCTACCCAGCGGTCGACCCGCTCGACTCCACTAGCCGCGTGCTCGAACCGCGCGTCGTGGGCGAAGAGCACTACGAGACCGCACGCAAGGTCCAGGAAACGCTGCAGAAGTACAAGAGCCTGCAGGACATCATCGCCATCCTCGGGATGGACGAGCTGTCCGAAGAGGACAAGCTGACGGTCGCGCGCGCGCGCAAGATCCAGCGCTTCCTCTCGCAGCCGTTCCACGTGGCCGAGGTGTTCACCAACATCCCCGGGCAGTTCGTCCAGCTCGAAGACACGGTCGCCAGCTTCAAGGCGGTGGTCGAAGGGGAATACGACCATCTGCCCGAAGCCGCCTTCTACATGGTTGGCGGGATCGATCAGGCGGTCGAAAAGGCGAAGAAGCTGGCCGAGGACGCATGATGAGGCCGGGCGGGTTCGCTCTTGCTGCGTTCCTGCTCGCCGCATCCCCGCTTCAGGCGCATGCGGCCACCGATGCGGATTCCGCGTCGGTGGCCGTCGCCTATGCAGACGCGATCATTGATGGCTGCTTACCGGTCGCGCACGGCAACGCCGATTTCGGCGGATCGACTCCGGCCGAGGACGAGCGGCAGCTGACCGAGCAGGGCTTCGAATACGGTATCGACGGTGAACTCTTCGACCGGTTCGGCCCACGTGACACCGCGCTGATCAGCCGCTCGGTCATGGGCCACCGCGTCGCCGACGATCGCCAGGACGGGGCGGCCTTTGTTCTCGCGATCGGTGGTGCGATGCCGGGCTGCAAGGTCATCCTGCTGACCTCCGAGGATCATGTATCGAGCGATGACGTCGCGGTCGCGCTCAACGAGTTGGAACCGGCCTGGCGCCAATTGCCGTTTGCGAACACACGACCGGGGAGCAGCGTTTCCATGCGCCGCTTCATCATGCGCGATGCCGACGACAAACCCTTCCTGATCAACCTGATCGCCAATCCGGCGCCGGACTCGGAGGTCAGGATGTTGGCGACGCTCTCGCCCATTCCGGCCAACGTCCGGATCCCGGACGGGTACTGACCCGTACCTCCCGGCGAGGGGTCGTGAAAGGCAATGAGAGTGACCGACACGCAGCAACGAACGGGCGTCGACCTGCTGCTTCGACGGCTGTTGCAGTTCGCCATTGCCGATTTCCTGCTCATCTCCGCATTCGACATTCATCGCTGGCGGCGCGACAACTGGCAGGAATTCGAAGAAATGTTTCGGATCGCCGCGCGGCTCGTGTTCGACCAGCCCGCCCAGCCGATCTGGCTCTATGCCTTCGCCTTCCCCTTCGTGGCGACGAATTTCGGCTGCATGGTGCTGTGGCTGCTGGGCAAGCGCAGGCCGATCATGCTGCCGCTGTTCGTGATCAGCGCGATCGCGATTGCCGCCATGCCGCTGGCCGCGTGGCAGATGGTCGTCTACCGGATGATCTGGCCGGATATCCTGAGCTTCATCGGCTACGGCCTGGGTGGAGCGATTGCGATCATCATCGGTTTGCGGCTCGACAGCACCTCGCAGGCCGCCGCTGCCGCCGGAGTGAACCAGAACGGTTAATCGCGCATCGGACCGATGACGAACGGGAACCTGCCCGACCTACACGAAGTTGAGTGTGCGACCCGAACGATCCGGTCGTCGCCCCTGCCCTGCCCCTTCTTGCCGGACCCGTCATGCCAATCCAGCGTCATCTCGCGGCCCTGTGGCTTGCCCTGCTGCTCGCCGCGTGCGGCCCGCATCTCGACATTCACTATGTCGCCACGCCGCAGCCCGTGGTCGATGCCATGCTCGACATGGCGGAGGTCGGTCCGGGGGACGTGGTCTACGACCTGGGGTCGGGCGACGGGCGCATACCGATCACCGCCGCGAAGCGCTTCGGCGTGCGCGCAGTGGGGATCGAACTCGATCCGCGCCTGCTAAGGGAAGCGCGCCGCAACGCCGAGGAAGCCGGCGTTTCCCATCTGGTCGAATTCCGGCAGGAAGACCTGTTTGAAGCCGATATCTCGGATGCGAGCGTGGTGACGCTCTATCTCGGCGACATGCTCAACCTGCGGCTGCGCCCGCGCCTGCTCGACCTGCCGACGGGCACACGCGTCGTCAGCCAGTCGTTCAACATGGGCGACTGGTTGCCCGACGAGCGCCGGGTGGTGAGCAACCGCCCGGTCTATCGCTGGACGGTGCCCGAACTTTTCGTGCCCGGCTTTCCCTCGCTCCCGCCCGAAGGCGATGAGGCGGCGTCCTGACAAGGGGGGATACGTCGCCCGCTACCGCAGCCGCGTATCGGTGCGTGCAATTCCTCTTCAGTGCCGCTATCGAGCCCACACCAAACCGCAATATCTCCCCAAGGATGAAAGATGCCCCTGCACTTCGAACTCGTGACCCCGGCCAAGCACGTACGCTCGGACGATGTTCACATGGTCGTCGTCCCCGGTGCCGAAGGCGAATTCGGCGTGCTGGAAGGCCATGCGCCTTTCATGTCGACGATCAAGGACGGGCCGCTGCATATCTACAAGACCGCCGGAGCCGCGCCCGAGACGATCGAGGTGCGCGGTGGCTTCGCCGAAGTCGGCGACAACGGCCTGACCGTGCTTGCCGAGCACGTCGAGAGCTGAGGCCGTCGCAAACCTTAGCCCTGTGGGTCGCCCCATGACGGTCACTGCCTACATTTCGCGCCTCGCACGGATCACGCTCTTCATTGCTGCGCTGATCGCCTTCGTTATTGCAATCGTGCCGTCCGCGCCGGGACCCGACAGTCTCAACGACAAGGTCAACCACGCGCTCGCCTTCTTCGTGCTCGCGGCGCTGGCGCATGCCGGCTGGCCGAAGGCCGGGCCGCTGCGGGTGTTCCTGGTGCTGACCGTGTTCGGAGCGCTGATCGAGGGGGCACAATACGTGATGGCCTTGGGCCGCGAGGCCGAAGTTCTCGATCTGGTCGCAGACATGGTCGGGACCGCAGCCGGTCTGATCGTGGCGCATCTCGTCCTGCGCTTCGCGCCCGAACTGGTCGCCGAGGTCGAGGGCTCCTGATCGCCCAATGCGCGGCCCGCTCAGCGCGTCGGCGCGTGGAAATCGGGCGGCTTGTCGGCAATCCAGCCGACGAATTTCGCCACCGCCTCGTTCTCCTTCAGCCTCTCTGGATCGTCGCCGATCCGTGCCAACTGCGCATTGGTGAAATTCGCGTGGATCGTGCGGTGGCAGATCGGGTGGACCGGCACGGTCGTGCGGCCCTTCTTCGCCTTGGGCACAGGGTGATGCCATTGGACCCGCGTCGCGATAGGCCGCCCGCACAGCCAGCAGGCGAGCGGCCCCTGTTCGTCCCGCTCCGCCTGTCTCCCCCCGTCAGTCGAGATAGAACAGCTCGTTCGCGACGCCGCCGTAGGAATCGCCCGCCATCACATCGACCGATTCGGCATTCGCGGTGCAATTGCGCTCCGCAATCGGTGTGCCGTCGCGCACGACCAGCACGCCGTCGGTGAATTCGGGACTGTTCGGCTCGCCCGCCTCGAAATTGGTGCGCACCGTGCGGCTGTAAACGACGTAGCGTGCGCCGCCGTTGGCGAATTCGATCTGCGACTCGCCGCCGCCCGAGTAGGGCACGCTGGCAAAGCGCCCACCGTCGAGCACGATCTCCGCCGCCTCCGCCGATCCGAAGCGGTACTGCGCGGTCTTCTGGCCCTGCGCGTTGGTGACGCCGCACACCGCGATGCGCTTCGCGCCTGCGGTGCAGGAAAACAGCTCCTCCTCGCCGGAGGCGCAGGCGACCTTCTGTCCGTCGGGTCGGCCTGCCTCGGTCATCTCGCCCGCCTCGGGTCCGCTCTCGGCAGCTTCGCGCGAGGTTTCGCGCGCTTTGGAGATCGTCTCCCCGGTCTCGTCCGCGCTTTCGCTCGCGCTGTCCGCAGCCGTGCCGCAGGCGGCCAGCGCAAGACTGGCGCAACCGATCAGGATCATCCGCATCTGTTGGCGCATCACTTCTTCTCCGCCGCCTTTTTCTTCTTCATCGTGTCGTGGAAGCGGTCTGCCCACCCGGGCTTGATCGACTGTTCGGCGCGCTCCATGCGCAATTCGCCCGCGGCCACGTCGCGCGTCACCGTGCTGCCCGCCGCCACGATCGCGTCGGCGCCAATGACGACGGGGGCGACCAGCGCGGAGTTGGAGCCGATAAAGGCCCGCTCGCCGATCACGGTCTTGTACTTGAAGTAGCCGTCGTAATTGCAGGTGATCGTGCCTGCGCCGATATTCGCACCCGCGCCGACTTCGGTATCGCCGAGGTAGGTGAGGTGGCTGGCCTTGGCGCCTTCGCCCAGCGTCGCCTTCTTCATCTCGACGAAATTGCCGACGAAGGCGTCCTTTTCCAGCACCGCGCCGGGGCGGAGGCGGGCGTAGGGCCCGACCTGTGCGCCCTCGCCAATGATCGCACCCTCGAGATGGCTGAACGCCTTGATATGCGCGCCATCGGCGATGGTCACGCCCGGGCCGAAGACAACGTTGGGGTCGATCGTCACGTCGCGGCCCACTTGTGTGTCATAGCTGAAAAACACGGTTTCGGGCGCACGCAGCGTCGCTCCGCCTGCCATCGCCTCTTCGCGCTTCAGTTCCTGCCACTGCGCCTCCGCCCGGGCGAGTTCGGCGCGGCTGTTGATCCCGGCGACCTCGCCCGGGTCGGACGCTTTCACCGCCGCGCAGGTATCGCCGTCGGCGATGGCGATATTGACGATATCGGGCAGGTAATATTCGCCCTGCGCGTTGTCGTTGCCCACGCGGTGCAGCAGCGCGAACATGTCGGCGGCACGCGCGGCCATGAGCCCCGAATTGCACAGGGTGCAGCCGCGCTCTTCCTCGCTCGCGTCCTTGAATTCGACCATCTTGGAGATGCGCCCGTCGTCATCCGCGATCACGCGACCATAGGCGAGCGCCTCGTCGGGTTCGAAGCCCAGCACCACCACCTTGGGCGCATCTTCCGCATGCAGCCGGTCGAGCATGGCCTGCATGGTCTCGCCGCGCACGAAGGGCACATCGCCGTAGAGGACCAGCACATCGCCGCTGAATTCGCCCAGCGCGTCTTCGGCCTGCTGCACCGCGTGGCCGGTGCCCAGCTGCGGCTCCTGCACGCGCGTCTCGGCCTCGTCGCCCAGCGCCTCTTCCAGCTGCTCCCGCCCAGCGCCGACCACCACGACCTTGCGCTTCGGTCCCAGCGTATCGAGCGAATCGAGCAGGTGATGCAGCATCGCCCTGCCCGCGATGGGGTGCAGCACCTTGTGCAGGTCGGACTTCATGCGGGTGCCCTTGCCCGCGGCGAGGATGATGGCGGCAAAATCTCTCATATGCGTGGCTGTGCCACCATCGGCTTGCAGAATGAAGAAGCTTTCGCCACGCCTTGCGGGATGAGTGATTTTCCCTTCGCCGCAATAGGCCTCGATCTCGATGGCACCCTCCTCGACACCAAGGCAGACCTTGCCGCGGCGGTGAACCATGCGCTGGCCGAGGGCGGATACGAGCAGGTCCCGGCGGAGCAGGTCGAGGGGCTGATCGGCGGCGGCGCGAAGGTGATGCTGGCGCGAGCGATCGAGGCGCAGGGCGGGAGCCTGGAAGACGCCGATTTCCGCCCGCTCTACAAGAGCCTGCTGCGCTATTACTCGGATCACAATGCGGTCTACACGCAGCCCTTCCCGGGCGTGATCGAGACGCTGGACGAGCTGGCGGCGATGGACGTGACGCTGGCGGTGGTGACCAACAAGTTCGAAAGCTTCGCCGCCGAAATCCTCGCCGCGCTGGGCCTGCGCGATCGCTTCGTCACGCTGATCGGGGGCGACAGCTTGGGCAAGGATGCCGAGGGCAATTTCCGTGCGAAGCCCGCCGCCGATCCGATTCTCGCCGCCATCGAGCGCTGCGGCGGCGGCCCCTTCGCCTTCGTCGGCGACAGTTCCTACGACGTGATGGCCGCGCGTGCGGCGAAGGTCCCCGTCGTAGCGGCAGGATACGGCTATTGCGAGAAGCCGAAGGACCTTGGCGCGGATGCGGTGATCGACCGCTTCGCCGATCTCGTCCCCGCGCTGCGCCGGATCGCCCCCGCATCGTGATCAATCGACGAAAGCGCGCGATGGCCCGTCCAACGACATTGGCACCCGCGGCCTTGCGCGGGACACTCCGGCCATTCATCAACCGATTGAAGCATTTACCCGGGGGACCCGAACATGAAATCCGCATCCATTCGCACGCTGCTGGCATCGCTTGCGGTGTCGGTCGCCGCAGCACCGCTGCTTACCTCCCCGCTTGCCGCGCAGGACACCAACACCGTGGTTGAACCCGAATTCGAAGCCGAGAACGATCCCTTCATCTGGCTAGAGGAAACCCGCAGCGATCGCGCGCTCGCCTGGGTCGAGAACGAGAACGGGAAGACCGTCGCCGCGCTGCAGACCGATCCGCGGTTCGAGCAGCTGAAGGCCGAAGCGCTGGCGATCTTCAACGCGCAGGATCGTATCCCCAGCGTGAGCTTCACGCATTACGGCCTGGTCAATTTCTGGCAGGATGCGGACAATCCCAAGGGCCTCCTGCGGCGCACCACGCTCGAAAGCTGGCGCACCGACACCCCCGAGTGGGAAACCATCCTCGATATCGACGCGCTCGCCGCGGCGGAGGGCAAGGAGTGGGTCTACGGCGGGATGAGCTGCCTGCCGCCCGACGGCACGCGCTGCATGGTCTACCTGTCCGACGGCGGGAAAGATGCGCGGGTCGCGCGCGAATTCGACCTTGAGACACTCGACTTCCTGCCCGCGTCGCAGAACCCTTTCGTCCTGCCCGAAAGCCAGGGCAGCGCAAGCTGGGTCGATAAGGACACGCTGCTGATCAGCCGCGATTTCGGCGAGGATACCGTCACCGACAGCTTCTACCCCTTCACCACCCGCGAGTGGAAGCGCGGCACGCCGATCGAGGATGCCAAGGAAATCTACCGCGGGGAGAAGAGCGACGTTTCGGCAGGCGCCTTCCTGCTGCGCGACAACGAGGGGACGATCCACGCACGCATGGCCTCGCGCGGCGTGTCGTTCCACGAGCGCGAGTATTTCGTCGAACGCGACGGCGAGTGGGTGAAGCTCGACCTGCCTCCGAAGGCGGGGCTTTCGGGGATCATCGATGGGCGCATCCTGTTCTACACCGATGTCGACTGGGAGACCCAGGGCAAGACCTTCCCCGCCGACGCGCTGGTTTCCGCGGACCTCGCGGAATGGAAGGCCGACCCCAACGGGGCGGATTTGTCGCTCGTCTGGGCACCGGGAGATCGCCAGACCAAGCAGAGCGTCACCTCGAACAAGTCGAGCCTCTATGTCAGCCTGCTCGACAATGTGCGCGGCGAGGTGCTCAAGTTCGACTTTGCCGACGGCGAATGGACCTCCACGCCGATCGCCCTCCCCGAGAACGCCACGGTCGGCGTCACCGCCGTTTCGGACGAAACCGACCAGATCATGTTCATCTCGACCGATTTCCTCTCGCCCGGCACCTATTACTACGCCGAGGACGGTGTGGATCTTGAGGTCGTCAAGGAAAGCCCCAGCCGCTTCGATGCCCAAGGCATGACGATCGAGCAGTTCGAGGCGACCAGCCCCGACGGGACCAAAATCCCCTACTTCCTCGTGAAGCCGCAGGGCATGGAAATGGATGGCAGCACGCCGGTGTTGATGGGCGGCTATGGCGGCTTCCAGGTACCGCGTCTGCCCGCCTATCTGGGCACGACCGGCAAGATGTGGCTCGAGCGCGGCAATGCCTACGTCCTCGCCAATATTCGCGGCGGAGGCGAATTCGGACCGAACTGGCACCAGAGCGCGATCCGCGAGAACAAGCAGCGCACGTGGGACGATTTCATCGCCGTGGGCCGCGATCTCGTCGAACGCGGGATCACCAGCCCCGAGCATCTCGGCGTCGAAGGCGGCTCGCAGGGCGGGCTGCTGGTCGGCACCGCCTTCACCCAGGCTCCCGACCTGTTCAACGCGGCGATCGTGCAGATCCCGCTGTTCGACATGCTGCGCTACCAGTTCATCGGCCGCGGCGCGTCGTGGATCGGCGAATATGGCGACCCGCGCATCCCCGAGCAGCGCGAATGGATCGAGGGCTATTCGCCCTACCAGAAGCTGCTGGAGGAGAAGGATTACCCGCGCGTGTTCTTCGTCACTTCGACCGCCGACGACCGCACGCACCCGAGCCACGGACGCAAGGCCGCGGCGCGCATGGCGGCGCAGGGCGACGACTACCTCTATTACGAGGACATGAAGGGCGGCCACTCGGGCGGGGTCGACAACGAACAGCGCGCGACGCTGCGCGCGATGCAGATCGTCTACCTGCTGCAACAGCTGGCGGACGACTGATCGACCGCAGAATGGCAGGTCGCGCGGTGCCGGCGCGCCCTGCCCCTACGGCATCGCGGCCCGTGCCGCGCAGTGTTGCCAGAATGGCTGGAACCTGCCACTCCGCAGCCAATTTTTAGATTGTAGAACACTAGCGGAGAGACACTCATGAGCATCTCGTTCAAAGACAAGGTCGCAATCGTCACCGGCGCAGGCGGCGGCCTCGGCCGCGCCTATGCGCTCGAACTCGGGCGCCGCGGCGCGAAGGTCGTGGTCAACGATCTGGGCGGTGCGCGCGACGGCACCGGATCGTCCGACGCGGCGGCCGAAGTGGTCGAGGAAATCGAGAAGGCCGGCGGCGAGGCGATGGCCAACGGCGCGAGCGTGACCGAATACGAGCAGATGGAAAAGATGATCGCCGACGCCAAGCAGAAGTGGGGCGGCGTCCACGTGCTCATCAACAATGCGGGCGTGCTGCGCGACAAGAGCTTCGCCAAGATGGAGCCGGCCGACTTCGAATTCGTCGTCGACGTGCACCTCAACGGATCGGCCAACGCGACCAAGGCCGTGTGGGAAACCATGCGCGAACAGGCCTATGGCCGCATCCTGATGACCGCCAGCTCCACCGGCCTGTTCGGCAATTTCGGCCAGGCCAACTACGGCGCGGCTAAGCTGGGCCTCGCGGGCCTCACCAAGACGCTCCAGCTCGAAGGCGCGAAGTACAACATCAAGGTCAACACGCTCAGCCCCGTCGCGGGCACGCGCATGACCGAGGACCTGTTTCCCAAGGAAGCTTTCGAGCTGTTCGCGCCGGAAAACGTCGTTCCCGCCGCGCTCTACCTCGTCAGCGAAGATGCACCGACCAACGCCATCGTCGGCGCGGGCGCGGGTGGCTTCCACTCGGCATGGGTGGTGATGAACGACGCGGTGTGGCTGCCCGAGGGTGAGCGCACGGTCGAAGGCTTCGCCGAAAACTGGGAAAAGATCAGCGAGCAGAGCAATCTGCGCGCGCCGCAGTCCGGCCAGGAGCAGTCGGGCGCGATCCTGACCGCGATGCAGAAGGTGACCGGCACCGGCCCGGGTTCGGCACGCGGCTAGCCTGACTGCGACCCGACGGAGGGCCTACCCGCTCCGTCGAGCCGTATTGACCACGTAACACACCGGTCGTAGCCTTCCCTTCGAGACAGGGGAGGTTTCGGCCGGTGTATTCTGAAGACGATATCAACTCCGCCATCGAAGCGGATGCGCTGAGCGCGGATGCCGCCGCATCCTTCCGTGCACACATGAGCGAGGTCCGTGGTATCAGCCGCGGCGACGAGGAGAATTTCAGGCTTCTCAACTCCTTCAACGACATCTTCGTCGCGATCGGCATCTGTATCATGCTGTTCGCCGCGGGCGCCATTGGCCAGCAGCTGGGTCAGCTGATCGTGCCCGAGCCGAGCTGGAACTGGGAAGCGGGCGGAGCCGCGTGGGAGGCACAGAGCCGCCAGAGCAGCCTGAGCACGGCGGTGCAGATCGCGGTCGCGGCGGGGCTCGTCGCACTGGTCTCCTGGCCGCTCGCGGAATTCTTCACGCGGGCAAGGCGCATGGCGCTGCCCTCGATCATCCTGCTGCTCGCCTTCGTCGGCGCGATATTCGTCGGTTCGACCGCCCTCGGCGTGTCGCTCGTCGGAACCGAGACGAGCGAACCTTACGCGGGCTACTTCGTCGCCGGCGCGGGTCTGATCGCCGCCCTTTTCGCATGCGCCCACTGGCTGCGCTTCAAGGTCCCGATCACGGTCGCCGCCGGTGCCGCAGCGCTCGCCGCGACGCTGATCGGCCTCATCCTTGCCGCTCTGCACCCATTGGACATCGATCACGGCCAGGTCGCGCTGTGGCTCACCTTCGTCGCCGGGCTGGGCGTCTTCATCTTCGCGATGACGTGGGACCTGAAGGATCCGGAGCGGATCACGCGCCGCAGCGACGTCGCCTTCTGGCTCCACCTGCTCGCCGCACCCATGATCGCGCACCCGATCTTCTACCAGCTGGGGGTCGTCGACGGATCGGATATCGGTATGGCCAACGCGATCGCGGTGCTGGCGATCTATATCGCCTTCGGGATCGTGGCGCTGATCGTGGACCGGCGCGCGCTGCTCGTCTCCGCGCTGGTCTACGTGCTGTTCGCGCTGGCCTTCCTGTTCGACCGCTTCGGCGCGGTCGAGCTGACCGTGGCGCTGACCGCGCTGGTGATCGGATCGGCGCTGCTCACGCTGTCGGCCTTCTGGGCTCCGATCCGCCGCGGCGTGCTGGGCATAGTACCCTACGACTGGCGCGACGCCCTGCCGAGCAGCGAGCGCGATCTGGTCGCGGCCTGAAATGGGATTCCCCTCCCCTGAGGGAGGGGGACAGGGGTCCTAGTCGATCGCCTTGAGCAGTCGCCGTTCGAGCGGGGCGAGCACGCCGGCTAGATCGTGGCCCCGCTTCAAGACCTGTCCGTGCTCGCCGAACAAGGTCCACATGCCCTGCTTGTTGCGCAAGGCAGGGCGCTTTTCCACCCGCGCCTGCGGACGCTCGGCGGTGCGGCGGAAGGCGGCGAAGGATGCGGCGTCGCGGCCGAAATCCATCGCGTAATCGCGCCACTCGCCCGCTGCGACCATCCGCCCGTAGAGGTCGAGAATGCGCATCAGCTCGTCCCGCCCGAAGCCGATCTGGTTGGGCTTCGTACCCGGAAACGCCAGCACCGTACCGCCAGGATTGCCCGCCATCAGCTATCGGTTCCGCTGCGGCGGAGGGGATCGGGCGCCGAGTGGTCCGCCTTCAGCGCCTCTATCTCCGCGCGCAATTCCACGATCTGGGCTTCGAGCGTGTCGGTCCGGCGCAGGCCATTCGCGTTTTCATCGCAGGGCTCGTCGCACGGCGTGCCGTAGGGGATGAATTCGCGCAGCCATTCCTCCGCCGGAACCAGCGTGGAGCGGGCCTTCATGCCGATCATGGTCGCCCCGCTCGGCACATCGTCGGTGACGACGGCATTCGCGCCGATCCGCGCGCGCTCGCCCACCGTGATCGGGCCGATCACCTGCGCGCCCGAGCCGACGATCGCATAGTCGCCCAGCGTAGGGTGGCGCTTGCCCCCCTGCCCGTTGGTGGGATTGGTCCCGCCCAGCGTCACGCACTGGTAGATCGTCACCCAGTCGCCGATCTCGGCGGTTTCGCCGATCACGGTGAAGCCGTGGTCGATGAAGAAATACTTGCCGATCTTGGCCCCGGGGTGGATGTCGATCGCCGTCAGGAAGCGCGAGAAATGGTTGACCAGCCGCGCGAGGAAGAACAGCCGCGCCTCGAACAGCCAGTGCGCGACGCGGTGCAGCCCGAGGGCGAGCACGCCCGGATAGAGCAGCACTTCCCACCGCGATCGTGGCGCGGGGTCCCGCTTCTTCACGGAGTCGAGATAGTCGATCAGACCCACGAACATCGTCTCATGAGTGTTTCACCCTTCATCGCCTAAAGCAAGCGGCCTTGCGAAGGGCCGATCATCGATTCGAGCGCATCGCGGCACAGGTTACGCGTCGGCCGCGATTGTCGTTCCAATGCGAGACGATCGAGCGTGGCGACAAAGCGCTCGGCCGCATCGAAACTGCGCGTCATGCGCGGGACAACGTAGGTAAGTGCATCCTCGCCGATTACGAGCCCGCGCCGTTCAGCGTGGCTGACGATCAGATCGCGCATCATCTCGTCGTCGGGTGAGCCGATTTCGAGCGGCAGCGCAGCGCCGAGGCGAGAGCGCAAATCGGGCAGGGTGATGTCCCACGGCCCCTCGCCCTCGTGCCCGCCTTCGGGGATCAGCAGCAGCGGCGTGCCCTGCTCCTGCGCGCGGTTCCAGCGGTGGAACAGCGCGGTCTCGTCCATGGCGTCGGCCGGATCGATCGTCTCGCCCAGGCCGGCATGTTCAAACCAGCGCCCGAGCAGCGACTTGCCCGAGCGTGGCGGGCCGCGAAGGATCGCGGTGCGGAAGGGCCAGCCGGCGGCATCGCGCAGCGCATCGACCACGCCTGCATTGGCATCGCCGATCACGATGCTGGCGGGGTCTCCCTCGCGCGCCGGGGGGAGCGGGAGTGCGATCTGCGAAGCGGGCTTGCCCATGGCGTGGCCACCTGCCTAGCGGCTGATGGTGAGGTTGTTGCCAGCGCGCTGCACGTTGTAGCCGCGCTGCGCGAGCGCGCCGACCAGTTCGTCGATCGTGCCCGCATAGCTCACGCTCATCACCGACGTCCCGCCGATCGCGGTGCTGGCGACCGAGGCGCCGCGAATGCCCGGAGTCCCGCGCACGGTCGACAGCCCGGCATCGAAGGCCGCTGCATCGGGCGTCGGGAAGTTGATGAACAGGTTGACGACGCTCGCGACTTCGCCTTCGGGGCCATCGGCCACCTGCGCGGCATTGGCATCCGCCACGCTGTCTTCCTCGGTCTGCGTCGTGCGGTTGCGCGCGGCTTCGGCACGGGCCAGGATCGCGCGGCTCTCCGCGATGAGGCGCGCGATGTCGGCGTCCATCACGCCTGACCCGCGCGACAGGGTCGGGTCGACCTGGATCGTCCCTTCGGCCAGCGCCTCGACGAACATCTCATCGAAACGCTCGACCGCGCGGGTCAGCATCGCATCCAGCTGGCGCGGCGAATCTACGCGCAGCGAAAAGCTGCCGAGGTAGCGGTTGTCGGGTCCGAAGCGCGCGACGAAGCGCCCTTCGACCGGGCCGCCGGGATAGAGGTAGTCGAGCTCGGCGATGGGAACCAGTACGTCGGCCGCGCCGAACTGGTCGAGGATATTAGCCCACCAGTTGCGGCTGCGCCGCCCGACCTGGCCATAGGTCAGCAGCAGCGATTCGCCGCCCGCGCCCGCAGGCCGCACATAGTCGATCCGGCTCGCGCCCGGCTGGTACTCCGCCCAGGCGCGCTGCCACGGATTGGCCTGCTGGTACATCAGCTCGCTGCCTGCGCTGATGGTGACCGGCAGCAGCAGCATCGGCGCGGAACGTTGGGTCTCCCCCGAACGCCCGAGATAGCCTGCCGCCCGCTGGCGATCGAACGCCACGCCCAGCGTCGCGACGTAGCGCCTGGGCCCTGCCTGCTCGCGCTGGATCACGATGGCAGAGACGAGGCCCTGCAACTGGCTGTCCGAGATCTCGGGCCCGCCGAGCTTTTCCCACGCCAGCCGCTGCGCATCGCGCCAGGCCTCCTGCCGCGCTTCCTCCGCGGTCTCGCCGGTCACGTTGACCTCGATCCCGCCGACATTGATGTCCGTGCTGGCCATCAGCGGCGCGATGCCGCGATCCCCCTCGACCTGCGCGAAGGCGCCGCCCGCATAGAGCATGGCAAGCGCGCCGGTGGCGACGAGCAGGGCGATGGCGACACGCGCGAAGGGGGGAAGAGAGAGTGTCATCGGGGAAAGGTGTCCGCCTTTTGCCCAAGTGGCGATGGATTTCCAAGCGCGAAAGCGTAAGACGGGCGCGCAATGAGCGAGCCAGACAAAACAGACAGCCCCAAGAGCTACACCTACGAAGACGCCGGGGTCTCGATCTCGGCCGGCAACGCGCTGGTCAAGGCGATCGGCCCGCTGGTGCGCGCCACCGCGCGTCCGGGCGCCGATGCCGAGCTGGGCGGCTTCGGCGCGTTCTTCGATCCCAGGGCCGCCGGATTCAAGGACCCGCTGCTGGTCGCGGCGAACGATGGCGTGGGCACCAAGCTGAAGCTCGCGATCGATCATGACCGGCACGACACCGTCGGCATCGATCTGGTCGCGATGTGCGTCAACGATCTAATCGTGCAGGGTGCCGAACCGCTGTTCTTCCTCGACTATTTCGCGACCGGCAAGCTGGAGAGCGGAGTCGCCGAACGCGTCGTCGCGGGGATCGCCGAGGGCTGCAAGCAGGCGGGCTGCGCGCTGATCGGCGGCGAAACCGCCGAAATGCCGGGCATGTATGCGCCGGGCGACTACGACCTTGCGGGCTTCTGCGTCGGCGCGGTCGAGCGGGGCGAGCAGTTGATCGGCGACAGGATCGCGCCCGGCCACGTCCTCCTCGGCCTCGCCAGTTCGGGCGTGCACTCGAACGGCTTCTCGCTGGTGCGGCGGCTGGCGGAGGACAAGGGCTGGAAGATGGATCGCCCCGCGCTGTTCGACCAGGACAAGCTGCTGGTCGACCACCTGATGGAGCCGACGCGGATCTATGTCAGCAGCCTGCAGCCACTCATCCGCGATGGCCTGATCGACGGCCTGGCGCACATCACCGGCGGCGGGTTGCTCGAGAATATCCCGCGCGCCCTGCCCGATGGCTGCCGCGCGCTGGTCCACGCCTTGCGCTGGCCGCTGCCGCGGCTCATGGCCTTCCTTCAGGCACAGGGAAATATCGAGCCCGAGGAACTGGCCCGGACCTTCAACTGCGGCATCGGCATGGTGCTGATGGTGCGCGAAGAGAATGCTGTGGCGGCAACCGCGCGGCTGGAGGAAGCGGGCGAAACCGTCTTCCCCATCGGCACGGTCGAGGCGGGGACGCGCGGCTGCACGGTCAAGGGCAATGCCGGGCTGTGGTCGGGCGAAAGCGACTGGATTGCCGAGCATGACCACTGACACGCGTGACCAGCGGGCGGCGCAATGATAGCGCGTCATCGCGCCAAGGTCGCAGTTCTGATCTCGGGCAGCGGGACCAACATGGCCGCGCTGCTCTACGCCAGCCGCATCGGGATGAGCGGCGCGGGCGTGCCATACGATATCGTGCTCGTCGCCAGCAATGATTCCAACGCGGGCGGCCTCGCGCTGGCCGAAGCCGAAGGAATCGCAACCTTCGCATTGTCGCACAAAGGCATGGACCGCGCCGCCCACGACGCGGCGATGGATACCGCGATCCGCGAGAGCGGAGCCGAATTCGTCGCTCTGGCAGGCTATATGCGTGTGCTGGGTGAAGAGATGGTCGCGCGTTGGGAGGGGCGGATGCTCAATATCCATCCCTCGCTGCTGCCCAAGTACAAGGGTCTCGACACCCACGCCCGGGCGCTCGAAGCGGGCGACGAGGTTGCGGGGGCTTCGGTCCATCTCGTCACGACCGAGCTCGACGGCGGCGAAGTCCTGGGCAGGTCGGAAGTCGCGGTGGTGGGGGGCGACACGCCCGAAACGCTGGCGCTGCGGGTCAAGATGGCAGAGCACCAGCTCTACCCCCGCGTGCTCGCGGATTACGTCTCGCGGCCCTACGACCCGGAGTGGCTGTTGAAGCGCGTGAGCGAACTCGCGCTTGCCCTGCCGGAAGCGGAGGCTGCGACGAGCCACGGCTCGCCCGGCTTCAAGCTTTCCGGCAAGAACGGCAAGTTCTTCGCCCATTTCGCGGATCGCCATCACGGCGCGAAACAGATCGCGCTGCTCGCCAAGACCAGCGGGCAGGACGAACTCGCCGATCTGGTCGAGCGCGATCCCGAAGTCTTCTTCCGCCCCGCCTATTACCACGCGACCGGCTGGGTCGGCATCGCGCTCAACAGGTCCGATTGCGACTGGGACCAAGTCGAGCACTGGCTGGAGCGCTCATGGCGTAGCGTCGCGCCCAGACGGCTGACGAAGCTTATGGGTGCGGCGGAGGAGTTCTAAGCCTCTGGTGAGTGTACCGCTCGAATGGACTGCGACTTTCGGGAACGGAGGCGTCCGCATCCAAATGACCGACAAAGGGTCAAAGGCCATCTCTCGCCGAGCGGCGCTGAAGTCACAGATCTCGTCAGAATCGGAAGACTAATCGCAGCATCACCGAGGCCGATCATGCAAGAGTTCGGAACAAGTTCCAACTCCTCGCTAGGTGCGCGACCACGCGATCGGCCGGTAAGCCGCATGATACCGGTACCCGGCGAAGCGAGAGGGATACGAACCAAAGAGCCAAGGCACTCATGCCACTGGTCGACGTATCGGTAGCGCGGGGCGAGGACGGCAAGCTGATCGTCTCGCTGATCAACCTGAGCCCGGATACATCGGCGCGAGTTACCACCAATCTGGAAGGGACCGCGAGCGGGCGGATCATTACCGGTCCGGAGCTGGACACGCACAATACCTTCGACAATCCCGAGCGGATCACGCCGGCGCCCTACACCGCCCGCTCGCGCGGCGGAGAGCTGGTGTTCGATCTTCCGGCGAAGTCGCTGGTGGTCGTGACCATCGACTGAGCTACCACCCAACATCGAAAAGGGCCCGCTCGCTTCACGCGGCCGGGCCCTTTTTCTTGCATCGAACCGATCGGGCGCAGTGCCCTATTCGTAGAATTCCTCGACGAACTTGAATCTTCCGCACAGGAACGCATCGGCCACCAGGCGCAGGGGCGCGACATCGACGTCGGAAACCTCGGCCCGGATCAGCGCCCCGAACTTGCGATAGATCGAGG